>CALANQ010000158.1 GCA_937926025.1 uncultured Acidimicrobiales bacterium | reverse complement strand
GAGGGCATGGAGAACGTGCCGGCCACGGGCGGGGCCATCCTCTGCCCCAACCACACCTCCGTCCTCGACTCCTTCTTCGTCCCTGCGCTCCTGCCGCGCCGCGTCAGCTACGTGGGCAAGGCGGAGTACATGGACAGCTGGAAGACCCGGTACATCTTCCCCGCCCTGGGCATGATCCCCATCGATCGCGAAGGGGGCGACGCGGGGGAGCGGGCTCTGGCCACCGCCCAGAAGATCCTGGAGAAGGGCCAGCTGTTCGGCATCTACCCCGAAGGCACCCGCAGCCGCGACGGTCGCCTCTACCGGGGCCACACCGGACCCGCCCGCCTGGCCCTGCGCACCGGGTCGCCCATCATCCCCATCGGCATCAGCGGTGCTCGCGAGGTCATGCCGCCCGATGCGAAGTTCCCGACCCTCCGGCTCCCCGTGACCATCCGGTTCGGGCGGCCCATCGAGGTCGATCGCTACGCCGGTCGGGCCAACGACCGCATGGTGCTGCGCCAGCTGATCGACGAGGTCATGTACGAGATCCGGGAGCTCTCGGGTCAGGAGTACGTCGACGAGTACGCCAACAAGAAGAAGGCGGCCGCGCCGGCACCCGCCCCGGCGCCGGAGCCCGAGCCGACGCCGACCGCCAGCAACGGTCACGCCCCGGCGGCGGTGAACGGTTCCAGCAACGGCAGCAACGGCAGCAGCAGCCCCGGCGACGACAGCGCGTTCGTGGAGAGCACCAAGGCCCGCTCCTCGGCCGATGCGCTGAAGCGGCCGATTCGCCGTTCTTCCGTCTGAGGGCGCTCGCCTACGCTCGGCCGCATGGCCGACATCACGATCAAGCTGCCCGACGGAAACACGCGTGAGGTTCCGGCCGGCACCACCGTCGGCGGCCTGGCGGCGGCCATCGCCCGAGGCCTGGCCAAGAAGGCCGTCATCGGCTCCGTCAACGGCGTGGAGCGCGACCTGGTGTGGGAGCTCCAGGACGGCGACGAGGTCGCCATCATCACGGCGGACTCGGAGCGCGGGCTCTTCACGATCCGCCACTCCACCACCCACGTCATGGCCCAGGCGGTCCTGGACCTGTTCCCGGGCGCCACGTTCGCCATCGGCCCGCCGGTGGAGAACGGCTTCTACTACGACTTCGAGCTGCCGCCCGGGCCCGATGGCCGGCCCGGCACCTTCGTGCCCGAGGACCTCGAGCGCATCGAGGCCCGCATGCGCGAGATCCTCGCCGAGTCCCAGCCGTTCGTCCGTGACGAGCTCACCAACGAGCGCGCCCGCGAGGTGTTCGCCGATCACCGGTTCAAGCTGGAGATCATCGACGGCGAGGCCGACGACCCCACCTCCGCCACGGAGTCGGGCCTGGTCCGCACGTACGAGAACCCGCCGGCCGAGCCGTCGCCCAACCCGCCCTTCCACGGGTATCCGGGCTTCATCGACCTCTGCCGGGGGCCGCACGTCCCGGACACGAAGTCGTTCCTCGGTCACTTCAAGCTGATGCGCATCGCCGGCGCCTACTGGCGCGGCGACGAGAAGAACCCGATGCTCCAGCGCATCTACGGCACGGCGTGGGCCACCAAGGCGGAGCTCGACGAGCACCTCCACCAGCTGGAGGAGGCGGCCAAGCGCGACCACCGCCGCCTGGCCACGGAGCTGGACCTGCTGTCGTTCCCCGAGGAGCTGGGTGGCGGCCTCGCCGTCTGGCACCCCAAGGGCGGCATCGTCCGCAAGCTCATGGAGGACTACTCGCGCGGTCGCCACGCCAAGGGCGGGTACGAGTTCGTGTACACGCCGAACATCGCCAACGGGAAGCTGTTCGAGGCCTCCGGCCACCTCGGCTTCTACGAGGACGGCATGTACCCGCCCATGGAGATGGACAACGGGACCTACTACCCGAAGCCCATGAACTGCCCGGGCCACAACCTCATCTTCGGGTCCCGCCAGCGCTCCTACCGGGAGCTGCCGCTGCGGCTGTTCGAGCTGGGCACGGTGTACCGCTACGAGCGCTCCGGCACCCTCCACGGACTCATGCGCATCCGCGGCTTCACGCAGGACGACAGCCACATCTACTGCACGCCCGAGCAGGCCCACGACGAGATCCGCTCGCTGCTCAACTTCGTGCTGTCGGTCCTGCGGGCCTTCGGCTTCGAGGACTTCGAGGCCAACCTGTCCACGCGCCCGGCCAAGGCCGAGACGGTCGGTACCGACGAGGGCTGGGCCGAGGCCACCGAGAACCTGCGGGCCGCCCTGGAGGCCGAGGGCCTGGAGTACGAGGTCGACGAGGGCGGCGGCGCCTTCTACGGCCCGAAGATCGACGTCAAGGTCAAGGACGCCATCGGTCGGACGTGGCAGCTGTCCACCATCCAGTACGACTTCAACATGGCCACGCGGATGGGCCTGGAGTACGTGGGGGAGGACGGCGCCCGCCACACGCCGATCATGCTGCACCGCGCCCTGTTCGGGTCCATCGAGCGGTTCTTCGGCGTGCTCCTCGAGCACTACGCCGGCGCGTTCCCCACGTGGCTCGCCCCCGTCCAGGTCCGCGTCCTCCCCGTCCGCGACGATCACGACGCCTACGCCCGCGAGGTGGTCGACGAGCTGCAGGCCATCGGACTCCGGGTCGACTGGATCGACGCGTCCGAGAAGCTCGGCAACCGCATCCGCAAGGCCAAGGGCGAGAAGATCCCGTACGTCCTGGTGGTCGGCGATGACGACGTGGCGGCCCGCACGGTCGGCGTGAACCCGCGCGGGGGAGAGGTGGAGCGCGGCGTCTCGCTCGACGCGTTCGCCCAGCACGTGGCCGACGAGGTCGACGACCAGCAGCACGTCTCGTGACCACGGCGGCCGAGGCCGGTGGCGGCCCGTCGCCGGCGCTGGCGCGCCTGTGGGCGGGTTGGCGGTCGCAGTACATCGCCCGCATCACCACCGACGACGCCGAGGTCCGCCCCGACCAGGACGGTCGGTCCCTCTTCGAGCGCATCCTGCACAGCGGCCTCCCCGACCAGGAGACGCTCATCGTGTGGCGCGGCATCGGGTGCTTCGCCGTGCTCAACGCGTTCCCGTACGGCTCGGGCCACCTCATGGTGCTGCCGAAGGTGGCGGCCCCGGACCTGGCCGACCTGTCGCCCGACGTCGCCGCCGAGCTGTGGGTCGGCGTGCAGGCGGCGGTGGCCGCCGTGCGCGAGGTCTACGACCCCGACGGCGTCAACGTCGGCATCAACCTGGGGGCGGGCGCAGGCGCCGGCATCCCGGACCACCTCCACGTGCACGTCCTGCCCCGGTGGAGCGGCGACACCAACTTCATGACCACCGTCGCCGAGACCCGCGTGCTCAACGAGCCGCTCGCCACCACGTGGCAGCGGATCCGCGACGCTTGGCCTGCGGACTGACCGCACCGCTACCGTCGGAGCGATGGCCGACGAGGAACCCACGCCCGAGGAGCCGACCTCCGACGCCGAGGTGCGCGACGCCCTGCCCGAGGACCTGAACGTCTCGGAGTTCGTCGGTCCGTACGTCTTCCCGAACAACAACCGCCGCCGCGTCCCCGGCTACCTGTACCTGATGATCGGCATCGCGTGCCTGGTGGGGTGGTTCGTGGTGGGCTCCGACGGCGTGCTGGTCAACGTCGGGTTCCTGGCCGCCGGCATCAGCCTCATCCTGATCGGCGCGTACCACCTGGTCGCCGGCTGGAACCTCGACGTCGACGAGCGCGATGCGCTGGTTGCCGCCACCGAGCGGGTGGCGTTCCCGGTGGGCCACGCCTCCGCCCAGCTGGGTTGGCGCGGCCTGCTCAGCCGGCCCACGTGGCGGATCCTGCTCTACTCGGCCGAGAACCCGCCCACCCGCCGGGGCCTGGTGCTGGTCGACGGCGTCGATGCCGAGATCGTGGCCAGCTTCACCGAGGACAACCCCGAGGACTGGAGCGACCTCGACGGCGCCCTCGACGCCAGCGCCGCCCCTGCGCAGAAGGACGAGTGAGCCGGGCCCGGAACGGGCAGACTCTTCCCAGCGTCCCGCTCGGGTGCTAACTTCTGCAAGCACCCGGTCTCATCGAGGAGCCACCCCATGTTCGACGGCCGCTTCCGTGCCGAAGCCGAGCGCACCCTCAAGCCCGTCGGTGCGCAGATCAAGCGCACCGGCATCCGCGCCGACCACCTGACCCTGCTCGGCATCGCCATGGCGGCGGCCGCAGCGGTCGCCATCGGTGCCGGCGCCCTGCGCGCCGGGCTGGTGCTGCTCATCCTGACGGCGCTGCCCGACGTGCTCGACGGGGCGGTGGCCAAGGCCTCGGGCACCGCGTCGCCTCGCGGCGCCTTCTTCGACTCCGTCGCCGACCGCTTCACCGACGCCCTCCTCCTGCTGGGCGTCGCCTGGTACCTGGCCGACACCCAGCCCGGGCGCGTCGCGCTGCTGCCCATGGCCGTGCTCGGTGCCTCGATGCTCATCTCCTACGAGCGGGCCAAGGCCGAGGCCCTCGGCTACAACGCCAAGGGCGGCCTGATGGAGCGAGCCGAGCGCATGATCGCCCTCGGCTTCGGCCTCCTGTTCAGCAACCTCCTGGTGCCGATCCTCTGGGTGATGCTGGCGCTGACGCTGCTCACCGCGGGCCAGCGCTTCGCCAAGGTGTGGAAGCAGGCCAGCGCCGAGGTGCCGACCCGGCCCACCATGCGGGAGCGCTCGCGCACCCGCCGCCAGGCCGACCGGCGCGTCGCCCGGTCCACCGAGCGCCAGGTCCGGCGCCGGTCGCAGCTGCGCCCGCCTCGCTGACGCACCCGTGCTGCCCGATCCCAGCTACGCGGCGTACCGCGCCGGCAGCGCCATCGCGCGCCTCCTGCCGAAGCCGATCATCCCGCCGTTCACCGACGCGGCCGCGTTCGTGGCGGCCCGGGCCATGGACGGCCGCCGGGAGATGGTGGTCCGCCACCAGCTCCGGGTCCGCCCCGACCTGACGCCGGCCCAGCTCGACCGCGCCGTCGACGAGGTGTTCCGGTCGTACACGCAGTACTGGATCGAGTCCTTCCGCCTCCCCGGCACCCCCGAGCAGGTCCTCGACGACGGACTGGTCACCGACGGGTTCCACTACCTGCGCGACGCCTACGACGCCGGCGAGGGCGTCATCGTTGCCATGCCGCACCTGGGCGCGTGGGAGTGGGCGGCGTTCTGGCTCACGGCCTGCCAGCACATCCCGGTCACCACCGTGGTGGAGCCGGTGAAGCCGCCGGAGCTGGCCGAGTGGTTCATCGACCTCCGGGAGCGCCTCGGCATGGAGATCGTGCCCCTCGGGCCCGACTCGGGGTCGCGGGTGGCCAAGGCGCTCGCCAACAAGCGGCTGCTGTCGCTGGTGTGCGACCGCGACATCGCCGGCGGCGGGATCGAGGTCGAGTTCTTCGGCGAGCGCACCACCCTGCCCGGCGGTCCGGCCACGCTGGCCCTTCGCTCCGGAGCGCCGCTCATGGCCGCCACGTGCTACTTCGCCGGCGACGGGCACCGCGGCGTCGTGCGCCCGCCCATCGACACCACCCGCCGGGGCAAGCTGCGCGAGGACGTCCAGCGCATCACCCAGGAGCTTGCGTACGAGCTCGAGGCGCTGATCCGACTGGCGCCCGAGCAGTGGCACCTGCTCCAGCCCAACTGGCCCAGCGACCACGACGTCGCCGGATCGGGCGGCTGATCGTGCGCATCGGCATGGTCTGCCCGTACAGCATCAGCGTGCCGGGCGGCGTCCAGGAACAGGTGCTCGGCCTCGCCCGGTCGCTGCGCGCCAAGGGCCACCCCACCCGCATCCTCGCCCCGTCCGACGGACCGCCGCCCGACGGCTGGGTGACGCCCCTCGGGAACTCCATCCCCACTGCGGCCAACGGGTCGGTGGCGCCCATCGCGCCGGACCCGTCGGCCCAGCTCCGCCTCATCCGGGCCGTGCGCGACGAGGGCTTCGACGTCCTCCACCTCCACGAGCCGATGGTGCCCGGCGCCTGCATGACCGCCGCGCTCCTGAAGCCCACGCCGCTGGTGGGCACGTTCCACGCCGCCGGCACCAGCGCCTCCTACGAGTACCTCGGCCCGGCGCTGCGCTGGCTCGCCGGCCGCCTCGACGTCCGGGTGGTGGTCAGCGCCGAGGCCCAGGCCCTGGCTGAGGAGCACATCGGCGGCACCTACGAGCACCTGTTCAACGGCATCGAGATCCCGCGCTTCGCCGAGGCCGAGCCGTGGCCCACCAACGGACGGACCATCTTCTTCCTCGGCCGCCACGAGCCCCGCAAGGGCCTCGACGTGCTGCTGGCCGCCCTTCCGATGCTGCCCGAGGACGTCACCGTGTGGATCGGCTCCGACGGGCCCGACACGGAGCGGCTGCGGGTGCGCCACGCCGGCGACCCGCGCATCCAGTGGCTGGGGCGCCTCTCCGACGAGGAGAAGCGCCGCCGCCTCCGCGCCGCCGACATCTTCTGCGCCCCCTCGCTGCGCGGGGAGTCCTTCGGGGTGGTCCTGCTGGAGGCGATGGCCGCCGGCGCGGCCATCGTCGCCGCCGACCTCAGCGGCTACCGGCTGGTGGCCCGACCCGACCGCGACGGGCTCCTGGTGCCACCCGGGGACGCCGACGCCCTGGCGTCGGCGCTCAACCGGGTGCTCGACGATGCGGCGCTGCGGGCCGCGCTGGTGGCATCCGGGCGCGAGCGGGCCGAGTCGTTCTCGATGGACCAGCTGGCGGACCACTACCTGCGCCTCTACGAGCGGGTGTGCACCCCCGCCCCGCAGGCCCGCGGCTGGCGGAGGACCCGGGGAGCGACCCGGAGGTCGTAGAGTGGCACCGTGATCGTGCTCCTGGTGCTCATCGTCATCGTCGTCCTGCTCGTGATCATGTTCGTGGTCATGTACAACGGGCTGGTCGCCCTCAAGAACAAGGTCGAGGCCGCCTGGGCCCAGATCGACGTCCAGCTGACCCGCCGGTCGGATCTGATCCCGAACCTGGTGGAGACGGTCAAGGGCTACGCCGCCCACGAGCGCGAGACGCTCGACGCCGTCATCCAGGCCCGCAACATGGCCCAGCAGGCATCGGGCCCGGCCGAGGCGGCGGCGGCCGACAACGTGCTGACCGGCGCCCTCAAGTCGGTGTTCGCCCTGTCGGAGGCCTACCCGGACCTCAAGGCGAACCAGAACTTCCTGGCGCTGCAGGAGGAGCTCACCGGCACCGAGGACAAGATCGCCTACTCGCGGCAGTTCTACAACGACACCGTGAACAAGTACAACACCAAGATCCAGTCGCTTCCCTCGAACATCATCGCCGGCATGTTCCACTTCACCGAGCGGGAGTACTTCGAGGCGGCGGGCGAGGCCCGCGGCCCCGTGAACGTCCAGTTCTGACCCCCTCGTGTACGACCAAGTCGCACAGAACAAGCGCCGCTCGGCCGCGATCGTCATCGGGTTCGTCCTCTTCACGACCCTGGTCATCGCCGTCATCCTCTGGCTCTTCAACCTCGGGTTCATCGGCATCGGCATCGCCGCGGTGGTGGCCATCGCGTCGGCGTGGGGCGCGTACTGGAAGTCCGACCAGATCGCCCTGAAGATGAGCCGGGCCCAGCCCGCCGACGAGCACACCTATGCCCGGCTGCACAACCTGGTCGAGGGGCTCTGCATCGCCAGCGGCCTCCCGAAGCCGCGGATCTACATCATCGACGACCCGGCGCCGAACGCCTTCGCCACGGGCCGCAACCCCAAGCACGCGGCCATCGCCGTCACCACCGGCCTGCTGGACATGATGACCCGGGTCGAGCTCGAAGGCGTGCTGGCCCACGAGCTCAGTCACATCAAGAACGACGACATCCTGGTGTCGACCCTGGCCGTGACCATGGTCGGCATGATCACCCTCGCCGCCGACATCAGCGTCCGGATGATGTGGTGGAACGGCGGCCGCAACGGCCGCAACAGCGACCGCGAGGGCGGGGCCGCACCGTTCCTGGCCATCTTCGGCCTGGCGCTCCTGGTGCTGTCGCCGCTGCTCGCCAAGCTCATGCAGATGTCGGTCAGCCGGTCGCGGGAGTCCCTGGCCGACATGTCGGCCATCGAGATGACCCGCTACCCGCCGGGGCTGATCTCCGCGCTCGAGAAGCTCCGCGACGACACCACCGTGGTGCACGCCTCGTCGCGGGCCACCGCTCACCTGTGGATCGAGGCGCCGGTCGCCCGAGACGAGAAGGAGGGGAAGCTGTCGAAGTGGAACAAGCTCTTCGACACGCACCCGCCCATCGAAGAGCGCATCGCTGCGCTCCAGGAGCTCTAGCGGGTGGCCGGCATCGGAGCGCTGTGGGCCGGGCTCAGCACGAACGCCCGCATCGGCGTGGTCGGCGGCGCCGTGGGCGTCCTGGCCCTCGGAGGCGTGGCCGCCGCGGTGCTCACGGGCGGCGCCGGCGAGGCGGCGGCCCCGCCCCCCACCACCAAGGCGGTCACCACCACGACCGCTGCGCCCACCACCACGACCACGGCGGTCCCCACCGGCCCCACGGCCCCCCTCACCGGCCTGGCCGTGCAGGAGAAGGACGCGCCGCTGCTGTTCCGCACGGCGCTCGCCGTCAAGATCGACAACCTCGACACGCCCGGCGAGTCCGCCGTGCCCCAGACCGCCATCCCGCGCGCCGACGTGGTGTTCGAAGAGATCGTGGAGGGCAACATCACCCGGCTGGTCGCCGTGTTCCACTCCCAGCAGCCCGGCACGGTCGGACCGGTCCGCTCGGCGCGAACCACCGACGTGCAGCTCCTGCCCCAGCTGGGACACCCCCTGCTGGCGTGGTCCGGCGGCAACGAGGGCGTGGTGGCGGCCGTGCAGTCCAGCCCGTACCTCATCAACGTCGGTGCCGACGCCGCGCCGGGCTCGTACTTCCGGGACACCAGCCGCCGGGCGCCCCACAACCTGTACGTGCGGGCCGACGAGCTGTTCGGCCGGGCCCCGGCCGGCACCCCCGGCCCCACCCCGCTGTTCCTCTACCGGAAGCCGGGCCAGGCCAACCCGCCCACGGCACAGGGGGCCCAGGGCGTCGAGCTGAACTGGGGCGGCGGCGGTGCCAGCTCGAACGTCGGCTGGCGCTGGGACCCCGAGGCCCGGGTGTACCTCCGCCAGCAGCGCGGGCGGCCGCACCTGGACTCCGAGGGCGAGCAGCTGAACGCCACGAACGTGGTGGTGATGGCCACGAACTACGGGCAGAGCGCCGCAGACACCCGTTCGCCCGAGGCGCAGACGGTCGGGTCGGGCGAGCTGTTCGTGTTCACCAACGGTGCCGTCATCCACGGTCGGTGGGACCGCCCCGACGTCGCCAAGCCGGCCACGCTCGTGGACGACAGCGGCGCGCCGGTCCTGCTCACGCCCGGTCGGACGTGGATCGAGCTGCCCCGCCCGGGCGGCACCACGGTCGTTCCCTGAGCCGGCGCCCAACGGGCTTCGGGATCGGGGAGGCGCGTCTCTAGACTGCGGGCATGTCCGAGTCGCCCTCCTCCTCGTCCAGCTCCACTCCCGCCACCGGCACGCAGCTGGTCAAGCGGGGCCTCGCCGAGATGCTGAAGGGCGGCGTCATCATGGACGTCGTCGATCCCGAGCAGGCCAAGATCGCCGAGGACGCCGGCGCCGTGGCCGTCATGGCGCTCGAGCGGGTGCCCAGCGACATCCGGCGCGACGGCGGCGTGGCCCGCATGAGCGACCCGGAGATGATCGAAGGCATCCAGGCCGTCTGCACGATCCCGGTCATGGCCAAGGCCCGCATCGGCCACTTCGTGGAGGCCCAGATCCTCGAGGCGCTCGGCGTCGACTACATCGACGAGTCCGAGGTCCTCACCCCGGCCGACGAGGCCCACCACATCGACAAGTGGGCGTTCACCGTGCCGTTCGTGTGCGGTGCCACCAACCTGGGCGAGGCGCTCCGTCGCATCTCCGAGGGCGCCTGCATGATCCGTTCCAAGGGCGAGGCCGGCACCGGCAACGTCGTGGAGGCGGTCCGCCACCTCCGCTCGATCCTGGGCGACATCCGCAAGATCACCCAGGCCGACGGCCCCGAGCTGTTCGACTGGGCCAAGCGCCTCCAGGCCCCGCTGCCGCTGGTGCAGGAGATCCACGACACCGGCAAGCTCCCGGTCCCGCTGTTCTGCGCCGGAGGCCTGGCCACCCCGGCAGACGCCGCCCTCGCCATGCAGCTGGGCGCCGAGTCGGTGTTCGTCGGCTCGGGCATCTTCAAGTCCGACAACCCGTCGGTGCGGGCCAAGGCCATCGTGGAGGCCACCACCCACTTCAACGACCCGGCCATCCTGGCCAAGGTCAGCCGTGGGCTGGGCAGCGCCATGCCGGGTCTCGAGATCAGCACCCTCGAGACCACCTACGCCGACCGCGGCTGGTAGTCCGTGAAGGTCGGCCTGCTCGCCCTGCAGGGCGCGATCGGCCCGCACGGCGACGCGCTCCGGGAGCTGGGGGCCACGCCGGTGGAGGT
>CALANQ010000157.1 GCA_937926025.1 uncultured Acidimicrobiales bacterium | reverse complement strand
CACCTCGGCCGCACCGTGGAGCACGCCGACCCGATGGCGTTCCGCACCCAGCCGGCTCCCGACACGGCGTCGCTCGTGTTCCGCAGCTCGTACCGCTGGGGCGACGGCGAGTGGACCGCTCGCCCGGTGCAGCCGCTCGGCGAGGCGATGTCGGTCTACGAGGTCCACCTCGGGTCGTGGAAGCGCGGGTGGGACGGGAGCGAGCGGGGCTACGCCGACCTGGCTGCGGACCTGGCGGACTACGTGGGCGACCTCGGCTTCACCCACGTGGAGCTGCTGCCCGTCATGGGGCACCCGTTCGCCGGGTCGTGGGGCTACCAGGTCACCTCCTACTTCGCGCCCGCCGCCCGCTGGGGCGACCCCGATCAGCTCAAGCACCTGATCGACGTGCTCCACCAGCGCGGCATCGGCGTGATCCTCGACTGGGTGCCCGCCCACTTCCCCAAGGACGAGTGGGCCCTGGCCCGCTTCGACGGCACCCCCCTGTACGAGGACCCCGACCCCCAGCGCGGCGAGCACCCCGACTGGGGCACCTACGTGTTCGACTTCGGCCGCCAGGGGGTGCGGAACTTCCTGCTGTCCAACGCCCGCTTCTGGATCGACGAGTTCCACGCCGACGCGCTCCGGGTCGACGCCGTGGCCTCGATGCTCTACCTCGACTACTCCCGCGGCACCGGCGAGTGGACGCCCAACATCCACGGTGGCCGGGAGAACCTCGAGGCCGTCGAGCTGGTCAAGGGCCTCAACGTGCTGGTCCACCGCGACGACGTCGGCGGGTTCACGGTGGCCGAGGAGTCCACCGCCTGGCCCGGCGTCAGCCGACCGGTGGACCACGGCGGGCTCGGCTTCACGTTCAAGTGGAGCCTGGGGTGGATGCACGACACGCTCGACTACTTCGCCCGGGACCCGATCCACCGCAAGTACCACCACCACGACCTCACGTTCGGGGCGCACTACGGCTTCGACGAGAACTTCGTGCTACCCCTCAGCCACGACGAGGTCGTCCACGGGAAGCGCTCGCTCCTCCAGAAGATGCCCGGCGACCGCTGGCAGCAGCTGGCCAACCTGCGGGCGCTGTTCGGCTGGATGTGGGCGCACCCCGGCAAGCAGCTGCTGTTCATGGGTGGCGAGCTGGCACAGGCCCGGGAGTGGAACCACGACGACCAGCTCGACTGGAGCCCGGCCACCTCGGGGTGCAGCACCTGGTACGCGAGCTGAACCACCGCTACCGGGAACGGCCCGCGCTGTGGGCCCGCGACGTCAACCCGGCCGGGTTCACCTGGCTGGACAACCAGGCCGACATCAACCTGGCGGCATTCGCCCGCCACGGTGCCGACGGCGAGGTCCTGGTGTGCGTGGCCAACCTCTCGCCCACCGTCCACTACGACCATCCCATCGGGATGCCGCAAGGCGGTCGCTGGCGGGAGGTGCTCAACACCGACGCCCTCGCCTACGACGGCTCCGGCGTGGGCAACCTGGGCGCGGTGGTGGCCGACGGCCCGCCGCTGCACGACCAGCCCACCTCGGCGCGCTTCACGCTGCCGCCGCTGGCCGTCGTCTGGTTCGAGCCCGAGGGCTGACGCCCGCTCAGCTGCTGGCGAGGGCGTCGTCGCGCCGCAGCACGCCGTCGAGGATGCGGAAGCACCCGAACGCCACCAGCCCGACCGCCACCACCAGCAGGAGGATCGGTCCGTACGGCGCGGTGGTCAGCTCCCGCAGGGCGTCATCGAGCCCGCGGGTCTCGTTGGGGTCGTGCTGGCGACCGGCGTCGATCAGGAACCAGCCGATCAGGCCGAACGCGGCCGCCCGGCCGAGGTAGCCGGCCGTGCCGATGCGGCACACCCACGGCTTGCGGGCCGCCGACACCCGGCTGAAGTCCAGGTCGTCGGCGAAGGACCGGGTCACCGCCTTGCGGACGTTCCACCCGGCGACCCCGAGGAAGACCAGCCCGGCTGCCACCACGATCCACGGCCCACCGGGGAGGTGGAGCACCGTGTTGGTGGACTCCTTGGCCTGGTCGCCCCCGGAGCCCGAACCGCTGCCGCCCTTGGTGAGCAGGCGGACGGCCAGCGCCAGGAAGGAGAGGTAGATCACGGCCCGGCCCACGTTGGCCGCCCGCTTGGCCAGCGAGCCGGCATCCTCACCGCCGCGGTCGCCCACGACGGCCAGCCAGATCCGCCAGGCAGCGTGGGCCAGCAGCCCGAGCGCGACCAGCACCAGGGCGGCGCGCCCGAAGGGCTGGTGGGCGATGGTCTCCAGCGCCCCTCGCTGGCTCGGCTCGGCCCCGCGATCGCCCCGGGCCACCTGGACGGCGAGGAGCCCGACCACCAGGTAGAGGACGCCCTGGGTCGCCAGCGCCACCCGCCCGGCACGGACCGCGTGGTCCTCGACGTCGCCGGTGCGGACCGCTGATGGGGAGTGCAGGAGATGGGCCACGGCAGATCACTTGCCCGCCCCCGCCCGTTCGATACCTTCCCGCGCGCGCCGAACACCCGCGCGACCGAGAGCCGTTCGCTGTCACCCCCCGCCGGTAGGGTTTGCCCATGACCGACCGGCCGAAGCGGCAGCGCACCGCCACCTCCAACTTCGGCGTCGGCAAGCGCGAGAACCACGACGCGTCCGGCTTCTACGAGCGGTTCGCGCTCCCGGACATCTCCGACGACCAGACCCTCGCGGACCACCGGGTGGTGGATCGGATCTTCCACGGCAGCGCCGCCGACATGCACCACGTTCCCGACGCATCCGTGGCGCTGGTGGTCACGTCGCCGCCCTACTTCGCCGGCAAGGCGTACGAGGAGGAGCTCGGCGAAGGGCACATCCCGGCCACCTACGTCGAGTACCTCCAGATGCTCGAGGACGTCTTCGCCGAGTGCGTGCGCACGCTCGAGCCCGGCGGGCGCATCGCCGTCAACGTGGCCAACCTCGGCCGCAAGCCGTACCGCTCCCTCTCCGCCGACGTCATCCGCATCCTCCAGGACCGCCTGCGCCTGCTCATGCGGGCCGAGATCATCTGGGTCAAGCAGCGCGGTGCATCCGGTTCGTGCGCGTGGGGGTCGTTCCAGCGGCCGTCCAACCCGGTGCTCCGGGACCTGTCCGAGCGGATCATCGTGGCCAGCAAGGGCCGCCTGGACCGAGCCGTGACCCAACGCAGGCGGCACGAGCGCGGCCTGCCGTCGGAGGGCTCGCTCTTCCGTGACGAGTTCATGGAGGCCACGACCGACATCTGGGACATCGCTCCCGAGCGCGCCACGCGCGTCGGCCACCCCGCCCCGTACCCGGTCGAGCTGCCCGAGCGGCTCATCAACCTCTACACGTACCGGGGCGACGTCGTCCTCGACCCGTTCATGGGGTCGGGCACCACCGCCGTCGCCGCCATCGGGACCGAGCGCCACTACCTCGGGTACGACACCGAGGCCGCGTACATCGCCACCGCAGAGCAGCGGATCGCCGCCGAGCGGGCCCGCCTGGCCGAAGCCGGCCCGCAACCGCTGCGGGCCGAGGTCACCACCCCTGCCGCCCGGGGAGACCTCGATCCGGCCGAACCGTTCGAGGTGCGCGGCGTCCGCGACGGCCTCGCCGCCAAGGACCTGGCCAAGACCGCCATCGAAGACGCGGGGTTCACCGCCGTGGCCGAGAACGTCACGCTCCCCGGCGGCATCGAGCTGCGGTTCACGGCCACCGCCCCCGACGGCACCACCTGGCACTTCGACGTGGCCGGCGGGTTCACCCTGTCCCGACCGGGCCTCCGGCGAGCCGAGACCATGTACAAGGCCATCGCCAAGGCCGCCGTGCTCGACCAGACCCACTCGGAGCACCCCTTCGTGCTCCTCACCACCGATCTCCCGCCCGAGGGCAGCCCCGGCCGGGCCGCGCTCGACGCCGTGGTCGGTCCTCGTCGCCCCGTCCGCGACCTCATCGTCCTCACCTCCCGCGAGGACTTGGAGCGGCTGCGGGCATCGGCTCGCGCCACCTGACCCGAAAGCGAGCCCCATGCCCGATCTTCCCCGTCCCCGCCTTCCTGGCCGGGCCGCCTTCGCCGTGGTGCGCAGCGATCCGCCGCAGGTGTTCCTTGCCGAAGACGACGAGGTCCTCGGCCGGGTCCTCGCCATCAAGCTGGTGGCCCAGACACCTCCCGAGCAGCTCGGCTCCCACCTCGCCGAGGTCCGAGACGCCCTCCTCGACGAGCGCTGGGCCGACGCCGTCCTGGCCTGGATGTCTGCCACCGGCGACGTCGTCGACGCGTACCCCGACGACACCATCTGGACCGAGGAGCAGCTCGACGCCGACGCCACGGCGCTCGAGATCCGACTCTCGCCTGCCTTCCGAGAGGCAGCCACGGAATAGTTGACATGTCAACTATGTTCCACTGAGGTACACCGGCGAGGCTCCACCGAGGAGCCGCCAGGAACCGAAGGACGGACACCATGCCTGCAGTCACCGTCGACGACATCCTCACCCTCCCCCGCCTGGCCGAACCCGACCCGGCCACCGCCACGGACCGCAAGGTCAAGAGCGTCACCACCGGGCCCAAGGGCTTCGAAGGCGAGGGCTTCCCCGTCACCCGGGCGTTCGCCGGGGTCGACCTGTCCGAGCTCGACCCGTTCATCCACATGGACCAGATGGGCGAGGTCGAGTACGCCGCCGGCGAGCCCAAGGGCACGCCGTGGCACCCGCACCGCGGGTTCGAGACCGTCACCTACATCATCGACGGCACGTTCCTCCACCAGGACTCCCACGGCGGCGGCGGCGTCATCACCAACGGCGCCACCCAGTGGATGACGGCCGGCAGCGGCCTGCTCCACATCGAGACGCCACCTGAGTCGCTGGTCCAGTCCGGCGGGTTGTTCCACGGCATCCAGCTCTGGGTCAACCTGCCCGCCGCCCAGAAGTGGGCGTCGCCCAACTACCAGAGCCTCGAAGGCCAGGACGTCACCCTGCTCAGCTCGCCCGACGGCGGTGCCCTCATCCGGATCATCGCCGGTGAGCTGGGCGGCCACCGCGGCCCGGGCAGCACCCGGTCGCCCATCTCGATGCTGCACCTCACCATCGAGCCCGGCGCCCAGGTGCGCCTCCCCTGGCCCGAGCACTTCAACGGGCTGGTCTACGGCCTGTCGGGTGCCGGCACGGTCGGCCCGCAGGGTCGCCCGCTCGGCGCCGGTCAGCTGGCGGTCACCGCCCCCGGCGACGTGCTCACCATCGGCGGCTCGCCCAGCCCGGACTCCCGCACCGACGCCTTCGACGTGCTGGTCCTCGGCGGTCAGAAGATCGGCGAGCCCATCGCCTGGCAGGGCCCGTTCGTGATGAACACCCGCGACGAACTGATCCAGACCTTCCGGGACTACGAGGCCGGCAAGCTCGGCGTCATCCCCCCGGGCGCCCTCGGCATCCGCTGACACCGGCCGGCACGCCCGGTCCACCCGACCCCACCGAACCCCTGATGCTCCGGGGCGGTCCGGGGGCGGTCGGGGGCGGTCGGGGGATGAGGTTCGCGTGATCCGTGAACGACGAAGCGCCGGCCCTGCGGGGCCGGCGCTTCTCGTTGGGTGGGTGGGTCCGATCAGTCGAGGACCGGTGAGGGTTCCCGGCTGTCGTCGCCGGTGCCGGCGTCGACCGGCGTCGGTGCCGGGGCGGCGGCCACGGGGGTCCCGTGGGCGTCGTCGTCGGTCACGTCGAGGGAGCCCTCGAGCGAACGGTCGTCGCCGGGGTCACCGGTGGCGGGGCCGCCGGGGCTGGTGGCCTGGGTGCCGAAGTGCGACGGCAGCAGGAACCACGCGGCCACGGCCGCCAGGATGACCACGACGGTGGCCACCAGGGCCGCCGTCGAGAGGCCGTCGACGAAGGACTGCTTGGCCGCATCGGCCAGCTGCGTGCCGGCGGCACCGGGCAGCTTGGAGGCGACGCCGAGGGCGCCGGCCAGGCCGGACTCGGCGACGGACCGGGCCTGATCGGGGAGGCCGGTCAGAGCCGGGGCCAGGCTGGTGGTGTACCGGGACGTCACGACCGAGCCGAGGACGGCCACGCCGAGGGCGCCGCCGAGCTCCCGGGTGGTGTCGTTCATGGCCGAGCCGACACCGGCCTTGCCGAGCGGCACCGACGACATGATCAGCGTGGTGAGCGGCGTCATGGTGGACGCCATGCCGGCGGCCAGCGGCACGATCGAGCAGTAGATCAGCACGAGCGAGCTGTCGGTCTGGACCTGCGAGAACACCGCCATGCCCAGAGCGATCAGGCCGAGGCTGACCGGCACCGTGCGGCTGGCGCCGAACCGGGCCACCAGCTTCGGCATCTGCGGGGCGATGGCCATCATGATGATGGCCATCGGCAGCTGGAGCAGGCCCGACTTGAGCGGCGAGTAGCCGAGGACCAGCTGGAAGTACTGCGCCACCAGGAAGAACGTGCCGAACATGGCGAAGAAGGTGAGCGTCATGCCACCGGAGGCCACGCTGAAGCGGCGGTCCTTGAACAGGCGCAGGTCCAGCATCGGCGAGGCGGCCCGGGACTCCCAGAGGGCGAACAGGGTCAGGGCGACCGCCGCGATGCCGAACGTGATGAACGACTCGGTGGACAGCCAGCCGTGCGACGGGCCCTCGATGATGGAGTACACGAGGGCGACGAGGCCGACGATGGAGAGGAAGGCGCCGAGGAAGTCCAGCGGGCTCTCCTCGGGATCCTTGGACCTCGGGACGAGGAAGGCGCCGGCGATGAGGGCAGCGGCGATCATCGGGACGTTCACCAGGAAGACCGAGCCCCAGTAGAAGTGCTCGAGCAGAAAGCCCGACGTGATCGGGCCGACGGCGGCACCGGCGCCGGAGATGCCGGCCCACACGGCGATGGCCTTGGGCCGCTCGTGCGCCGGGAAGACGTTGGTGAGGATGGAGAGGGTCGACGGCATGATGAACGCCGCGGCCAGGCCCATGATCGCCCGGGAGGCGATGACCACGCTGGCGGAGTCGGCCGTGGAGGCCAGGACGGTGCCGCCCAGGAACACCACGAGGCCGAGCTGCAGGGCGCCCTTGCGGCCGAAGCGGTCGCCGAGGGTGCCGGCGGTGAACAGAAGGCCGGCGAAGACCAGGCCGTAGGCGTCGACCATCCACTGCAGGTTGGAGGTGGAGGCCTCCAGCTCCCGGGCCAACGTGGGGATGGCCACGTTGAGGGCGGTGTTGCCGATGATGACGATCATCAGGCTGGTGCACAGCACCGCCAGGATCGCCCAGCGGCGGTGGTAGATGGCCGGGTCGATCTCGTGGGTGACCGGCGGACTGGTGGTGGTGCTCATGTGCTTTCCCCGCACTTCTCGCGACGATGCGATTTCGCTACTGGTTCGGCTCAGAATGCTACGGACCTGACAACCGAGATGCACCACCTGTTTCGCTCATTTTTCGTGTGACTGTTGGCACCAGGCCGGCCGCCCCGTTCGGATCGTGTCCTGATTTCGCTACGCTTCGGTCTCGTGGGACGTCCTCGCAGCGAACAGGCGCACCGCGCCGCCATCGAAGCCACCGTCGAGGTGCTGCTGGAGAGCGGCGTCGACGGTGTCACGCTCGACGAGGTCGCGGCGCGCTCGGGCGTGGCCAAGTCCACCCTCTACCGCCACTTCGGGTCGAAGGAGGCGATGATCGCCGTCGCCGCCCGCGGCTGCGTCACCGAGCACCCCACGCCCGACACCGGCAACCTCGAGGACGACCTCCTCTTCCTCTTCGGGCGCTACGAGGAGGCCGACCAGGTCAAGCAGTTCCCGCAGCTGTTCCCGATGCTGATCGACGCCGGCACCCGCGACCCCAAGATGCAGGAGGTCGCCGACGAGGTCCTCGAGGAGCGCCGCCGGCCCATCTACACCGTGCTGAAGCTGGCTCAGATGCGCGGCGAGGTCAGCCCCGATCTGGATCTCGACGCCGCCGTGGCCACCATCGTCGGCCCCTTGACCTACCGACGCATCGTGGAGCGCAAAGAGGTGACCCACGAGTTCAAGCGGCAGACGCTGCACTGCGCGGTGGCCGCCCTCCGGTCCACCGCGACCGACCGCAGCACGGCTCCGGCCTGACCGCTTCTCTCGAACCCCGCCGCCGTCTCGAGATCAGTCCGGCAGGCAGGCCCGCAGGTCGTCGAGGGTGGTGCGCGGGTTGGTGATGCAGAACCGCAGAACCGTCTCCCCCCGCCAGCTGGTGGGGACCACGAAGCCCACCTGGTCCGCCAGCAGCCGGTCGCTCCAGGCCGCGTAGTCCTCGCGGCTCCAGCCGATGCGCCGGAACACCAGCACCGACAGCTCCGGCTCGGTGACCAGCTCCAGGTGGTCCAGCGAGCGGATCAGGTCCGCGCCGGCCTCGGTGGTGGCGATGGTGGTGTCGACCGCGTCCCGGTAGGCGTCGGTGCCGTGGACGGCGAGCGAGAACCAGGTGGGGAGGCCGCGCGCCCGACGGGTGAGGTGCGGGGCGTAGTCGCTGGGCGACCAGTCGTCGGTGTCGGTGAGGACGTCGAGGTAGCTGGCGTGCTGGGTGAACGTGCGGCGGGCGAGGCGCGGATCCCGGTAGAGGATGGCGGCGCAGTCGTAGGGGGCGAAGAGCCACTTGTGCGGGTCCACCGTGAGGGAGTCCGCACGGTCGATGCCGGCGAAGCGGTCCCGCCGCGTCGACGAGCACAGGGCAGCGGCCCCGTACGCGCCGTCGACGTGGAACCACGCGCCCAGTTCCGCGGCGGCCGCGCCGGCGGCCACCAGGTCGTCGATGGTGCCGGTGTTGGTGAGCCCGGCGGTGGCCACCACCGCGCAGATGTCAGCACGCTGGTCCGGCGTGAGCCCCTCGACCGCGGCGCGCACCGTCTCGGCCGTCATGCGGTCGCTGTCGTCCACCTCCACGGGGAGGTCGCGCAGGTCGAGCAGGGCCAGGGCCGACGCGTTGGACGAGTGCGCGGCCTCCGACAGCAGCACGATGGGGCGACGCGCCTCCCGGGCCGGGTCGGCGTCGCGCCACACCGTCCGGGCCACGGCCAGCGCCGAGAGGTTGGCGATGGACCCGCCGGACACGAACGTGCCGCCCGCCTCGGGCGGCAAGCCGGCCAGGTCCGCCAGCCAGCGCAGCGTCTGGTTCTCCGCGTACACGGCGCCGTAGATGCTGGTGGCGCTGACGATGAGGTCGAACAGCGTGGCCGCCTCGGTGGGCGCGGCCGGGATGAACGACAGGTACCGCGGGTGGTCGATCGACAGGCAGGCCGGGCCCAGGACCTCTTCGAACAGGCGCATGACCTCGGCGCCGCCCAGCCCTTCGGGGGTGATGGTCTGGCCCGCCTGCGCCGCCAGGACGTCGGGGGCCACCGAGAAGTCCAGCGGCGGCGGATCCATCGCCATGCGCTCCGCGGTGAACGCGAAGACGAGGTCCATCAGCTCGCGGGCGGCCCGGTCGTGCACGTGCATCAGGGCGAGCGTACGACCGGGGCCACCGGGTCGCGCCCGGCCTCCGGCGCCTCAGCCGGTGAAGGGCATGGGCGGCGGGGTCGTGCCCGGGATGGACGTGGCGTGCTGGGTGAGCGCGGCGCGCAGGATGGCCTCTTCCTTCTTGGCCATCCACACCGCCTCGCCCCCGACGCCGACCTTGACCCGGCCCAGCGCCTCCTCCACCGGCTGCACGTAGCCGTGGCCCATCACCGACACCAGCTTGTTGGACTTGCCGTTCAGCAGCGACCAGGTGGCCAGGGCCACGCCCTGGTCTGCGATGACCACGGCCCGGGGCGGGCTGATGAAGTGCTGGAGGATCAGCATCGGCAGCAGGCCGATGATCACGAACTGCCCGGTCGCCAGCACCAGCGCGATGGAGAACGCCAGCGAGCACCCGATCATGGCCAGGACGACCACGACCGGGTTGGCGCCCGACCGGCCGATGGCGTACCCGGTCACGCGGGCGTCCGGCACCAGCTTCTGCGCCGCCTTCGCGTGCTTGCGCCGCGTTCGATCCGACATCGCCATGGGAGCCTCCTCGGCCGTCCGCCCGGTCGTCCGCCGCTCGGCGGCCGGGCCTCCCATCCTGATCGGCCGCTCGCCACCCGAAACAAGTCCAGCGCCGATACCCCGTCGAGGGCGGCAGGACCTGACACTCCTGCGCCCACTGTTCAGCGGAGGGCAATCCCACGTTCAGAGCACTTGCCTACGATCCGTGCCGATGGCGACGAGCGAGGCGGGGTTCGACTGGGTGGTGCGAGTATCGCTGTTCGACCACGGTGAGATCACGCTCCGGAAGGCCCACTGCCACCAGTGGCTCCGGCAGGGAGCCCCGGCCAGTCGAGATCATCAATGCGGAAGGCACCTTCATCGGAGGCCGAATCCGCCACGGCGAGACGCGAGGCAACGCGTACTACCTCCTGGAATCACGCGACCCAGAGTTCGGTGAAGGGCTGCGACCCGGCCAGGCTGTCCGCGTGGAGCTCCGTCGCGAAGGGTCCGGCGTCATCGCCCGCCTCGACCCGATCGCGGCGGATGGCTGAGACGCGGCGGCACCTCGGACGGGCGTGTCTCCTCGTCGTCGCCGTCCTGTTCACGGCCTGCGTCGGTTGCTCGAGCGAGCCGCGATCGGGCGACCCGGAGTTCGAGGCCTGTGTCGATGGCCTGAGACGGATCTCGGATGAGACCGGCACCCCGCTGGGCGACGCCGAGACGGCCTGTGACGGGATCGTCTCCGGCTCCACCTCGGCGGCCGAGCGGCCTCAGGGCTCCGGCGCGCCCAACCCGGTCTCCGATCCAGAGGGCTACGCCGCGGCGTTCTGTCGGGACTCCCTGCGCTCCACTGGACTCGAAGGCATGGCACGATCGCTCGGTTCGGCGCCGAACCCCGAGGCGGTGGCGAGGAGCTACGCAGCCGGGGTGGCTCCGGACATCCAGCCGGAGACCGAAGCGGGCTGCCTCCGGGGCCTGCTCGACGCAGGCGAATGAGGACATCGGTCAGCGCTTCGGTCTGATCGGAGGTCGGCGGGCGCACTCCGGTCCACCGGACCGGCTCCTGGGCCACACCGGATCACGCCGCCGGGCGATGGTTGAACGCGACGCGGCCGCCCAGGTGGACAGCGCGGGATGCCGTCGACCTGAGCGGCCGCGAGTGGAGCTGATCGGAATCGAACCGACGACATCTGCCTTGCAAAGGCAGCGCTCTGCCAACTGAGCTACAGCCCCGGGGGTTGTAGAGATTCTGGTTGAAAACCCCGGAGGGCCGACAGTACCGGGGACGCCGCCTGCGGACGAAGCCCGATCCGGCTCAGGAGATCGGCCGCCCGGCCGCTGCTTGCGTGCCCTTCACCAGGTCAGCCGCGTCGCAGTCGAGCGCGACGGCAAGCCAGCAGATGGTCTCAAGGCTGGCATTCCGCCGCCCCGGCGTCGAGAGAGACGGTCTACCCAGCAGTTCACTCCGGCCTTGTGGGCGAGCGGCCTTGGCAGTCTCCGATGATGACGCGCTCCGTCTTGGTCGCCACGGGCATTTGAAGCGGGCTGGTCGATAGCCGCCACGGAGCCGACCTGTCAGTCAGGGCAGCTTCGCTGTTGACCGCCGTGCGAGGATCCGCAGGACAGTCGATTCACGGAACCCGGGGGCTCCGCCCACATAGCAGTCAGGCACCAGATCCTTCCGCTCGCGAACCATCTGCGACACGCGCTGCTTCGAGACACCAAGTCGGACGGCAGTCTCTGTGACCGACAGGAACCTTGGAGCCTCGCTCTCGCGCCGCTGCTTGTCGAAGTCGACGTGATCGATGATCGAAGCGCTCACGATCTCGAACCCACCAAGGTTGGCGAGACAGAGGGCGCTGTACAGCGACTCCTTCGCATCGGCTACCGCCGATTCAAGCTCCCCAGTCGTGTCAAAGGTGATCCGCAATTCCTCTGCGTCTGACCTAGCTACCGGCGAACGGTCCTCCAGAACATCAAGCAAGCTCTTGATGGCGAGAACCGGCACCGGAAGTACTGCGGCAGAACCAGCAGCGGGAGCAAGCTGGAAGGTGACGGACCAAAGCGTGGTGACGCTCCAAGCACTCGGCTTCCAGGAGGCTTGTGGGGACGAGACGGTGTTCACGGTTTCCTTCTTTGAAGAATTGGGCCACATCGTCCAAAACGCGAACGCGCTGAACACGATGGAGTGCAGTTGTTTGCGTGACTGATGCCCGGACTGCCTCGTTGCAGCTCGCCCGGACATCACGTGCGCACCGGCGAAGGAGATGTCCTATTGGGGCGCTGAAGTGGTGAGCGACCCTCGATCAGGTCGAAGGGATGCGGAACCCGCAGCTCTCCGCGAGGGTGACGATGTTCCGCACGATGTGCTCCGGTCGCCGCCGGTAGGCCGCGTCGGTCCACATGCCGACGCTGCGACCGTCCGAAGCCACCACTTCCATCAGTCCGGCGACCGGCGACCCGTCGGCGGTGTACACGCCTACGACCCAGAACTCCTGTTCTCGGAGATCTTGGGCGAGCAGGACCATCGGCTCGGGAACGGAGAGATAGCGGGTGGCGTCCATGGACGAGGATCGTAACCATCATCCTAGACATCGTCAACCCGCTTCAAACTCCACACATGTAATTTCTAGCAAATTCTTGGACCGCTGTCTAGGGTTGTCCTCGCTACTTGCGCAGAATTTGATCGGAGGTCTCCAATCTCATGGCTTCCGGCTACACCATCGCCGAGGCGGCACGGCTGGTCGGGCTCTCTCCTCAGCGCGTGAGCCAGCTGCTGGCAAAGGGCGAGTTCTCGCGCCTCGGTGACGAGTTACCGATACGACTCAAGGCCGAAGCCGTGGATGCCCTTCGAGCCAAGAACCTGGCCAAGTTCGATGGTGTGCTCGACACCCTTGATCGGTCTGCGGGTGCCGTGGTTGCCCTCAACGAGATGGCGACCCACTGGCTCCACCGCCAAACGGAGAGCCGCGCCATGATTACGGAAGGAATTGCTCTCGTGCGGCAAGGTGAGCAAGTTCTCGTCGATGCAATGCGGGACGCCCTCCGCGACCGGCATCATCCGTTTGCCGAGTAGGTGGCCCGTGTGGAGCGGGCAACGCTCTTTGGTCCACCGGCGGCAAACCCGAGCGCCTATTGGCTGTCGGGGAGTACGAGGGGTTCATCGGCCGGACGGTTGAGCACCCGTAACGAGCACTTTCAGGCCGCGGCCGCTTCGAGCTCCTTCTCCCGCCGTCGGCGAGCAAGGCCGACCGCGACGCTGTTGTACAGGAGTGCGTAGCCGAGCAGGTCGAGGAGCTGAGCCGTCGCACCGACCGAGTGGGCCCGGTTGATCCAGAGCGTCACCGAGCCGCCCCGGGTCGAAGCGGCCACGCCGCTCGGCGGGCCGTGGGGAGTCCAACGCGGAGCGTGTCAGTGCGGGCGTCTCCACCTCGAATCGTGCCGTTGGGCGGCCACGTCGCTACGCAGCGCGAGCGCGCCAATCGGACATGCCACGTTCGGTGGCGTATCGTTCTCGCCACGCACATGTCTGGAGGGGCAACGTGACGATCCAGCGGGACACGACCAGCCAAGGGGACGTCGGTGACGACGCCGGTGACGACGTCATCATCGACCTGCGCGACGAGACGCTCGCCCGCCAGGCGCTGTACGAGCGCCTCGTCAGCACCCGCCCCGACGGCGAGCTGGTCATCGACCTGCGCGACGAGGTCCTCGACGCGATCCTCGAGCTGGCCCCCACCGGGCGCACCATCCTCCCGTCGGCCAACCCGAGCGGTCGTCCGCCTGACCTCCAGGAGGGCCTGTCGGTCACGGTGATCGAGGACGGCCCCGAGTGGGACAAGGCGGAGGAGTTCGTCTACGACACCTACGTCAAGCTCGGCTACACCGAGGAGAACCGAGACCACCAGGTCTCGGAGCTCCAGAAGTACCGGTCCCGCTCGCGCTTCCACGCCGCGGTGAAGGACAACGGCGACATCGTCGGCACCACCCGGGCCATCTTCGGGCAGTTCCACGACCTGCCCGTCGGCCAGTTCCGACGGATCGACTTCGCCGACGAGGAGCCCATGTGCGAGCTGTCGTCGATCGTGGTCGACCCCCACGAGCGCAGCAAGGGCGTGATCGAGCACCTCTACCGCGAGGGCTGGGCCGACGGGGTCCGCAACGGCGTCAAGACCATCGCCGGCCTCGGCGAGCGGTGGATGATCGACGGGTTCCGCCTCTACTACTGCATGCCGTTCGTCCCGATCGGCGTACCGGAGTGGTACATGGGCGGCGAGGTCATCCCGTTCACCATGGCGACGTCCACCAAGGCCATGGACGAGGTGCACCGCAACAACCCGGAGTTCTGGATGTGGAACCTCGAGGCCCTGGAGCCCGAGGTTATCGAGCGCTGCGGGTTCCTCAAGTACTTCCCGGAGCACGCCTCCGCAGCAGCCGACCGGGTCTGAGCGACGGCCCGCCTCCGGGACGGGCTGGCGAGCCGGAGGACGCCCGAAGCGCGGGTCAGGGAGCGGTGCCGAGGCTCATCGCCTCGTGTCCGGCGCGGACCTTGCGGCGGATGCTCCACACCGCGTTCCCGCCGAACGCGAGCACGAGGACGATCAGGACGACGTAGACCGTGGTGGGGAACCCGGCGTCCTTGCCCGCCCACGCGACGTAGAGGTACGGCGCCAGGAACGAGGCGCCGGCCACCGCGGCCCACCGGCTGGCGCCGGCGGGGTTCCGGTCGATCATCGCGGTCACCACGCGGGCCACGCCGATCGCGTACGGCAGGGCGGTGACCAGATCGATGAAGCCGAACACCCAGATGTTGAGCCCGTAGCCCTCGAGCGTCTCGCGCGCCACGAAGAACCGCGCCAGCGTGAAGCCGACGATGGTGACCACCCACGAGACGGTGACGAACTGGCGCAGCCGATGCGGCGGGCGCGCAGGGGGCTCCGACGAAACGGACGCCTCGCTCTCGGTTGCGTGATCCATTGGAGGCGGCCCCTCGTCACCCTGTGTGGTCGCATGGTAGCGGCCCGTGTCACGAGGGGACGAGGCGTGCAAGAAAGTGCCTGCATACGGCCCTGAATCCGGCCATCGGAAGAACTCATACGCGAGCCTGTAAGTCGGTCACACCCCGACCGATGAGTAGGAGTACATGCGCGCTCGCACCTGGACGGTCTTCCTTGCGATCGGCTTCGCACTGGGCATCGCTGCCGCGATCCTCGGTCCGACAGCCCAAGCCTTCGTCGCGCTCCCGATCGGGGTGACGGCGTGCTGGTGCGCGTTCATGACCGCTCGCCGCAACCCGGGCCCGGTGCGCGACACCTGGACGCTCTTCGGGTTCGCCGCCGTGGGGTTCATCGTGGCCGGCGTCGCCCAAGCGGTCGGCAAGGCCGTCGGCATCGAGACGTTCCCGTCGCCGTCGCACATCATCTACGCGCTCGGCTACATCGCGCTGATCGCCGGCACGTACCGCATGGGCAGCATCCGCTCGTCGGGACGCAACGCGGCCTCCCACGTCGACGGCTTCATCATGGCCATCGGTGCCTCCACGGTGGTGTGGGCCGTCGTCATCTGGCCGTACATGGTCGATCCGTCGACGCCGATGGGCGAGCGACTGGTCAACGCCGGCTTCTCGGTGCTGGCGATCCTCCTGCTGGCGGCCACCACCCGCCTCGCCGTCGGGCCAGGGATCCGCAGCAGCTGCTACTACCTCCTGGCCGGCGCGGTGAGCCTCGTCTTCATCACCGATGTGGCGGCCACCCTGGCTTCGGTCGACGGGCGCCGCTCGGGCCTGTCGCTGCTGCTCGCGCCGTTCATCTCCACGATGTACGGCGCCGCCGCCCTCCACCCGGGCCTCAGCAAGCTGTACGAGCCGCCGTCGGACACGGTCCTCCAGCTCACCCGGAAGCGCATCGTCCTGCTGGCCTGCGGCCTCCTGGTCACGCCGGTCATGCTGGCGCTGATCCACTTCGGCGGCCTCGACGTGAGCCTCAGCATCATGGCCATCGGCTCGGGCCTGATGGCGGTGGTGGTCCTCGCCCGGTTCCGCCTCCTGGTCCGGGCCCAGGAGCAGGCCGTGACGATCCAGGCCATCCAGCGCGAGGCCAACGCGGACCTGGCGGCCGCGTCGAGCCGCCACGCCATGCACCGCGCCACCCTGCGAGCCGTGGTGCGGCTCGCCGGCGACACGCCGGGCCTGCGGGTGTCGATCGCCCAGGTGGCCGGCAACTCGCTGCGCGTGCTCGATGCGATCGGCCAGGACGCGGAGTCCGCGGTGGGCACGTCGATCTCGATGGAGCTGGTGCCCGAGCCGTTGGTGGCCGGCCTGGCGGACCTGACCATGGCGTCGGTCGACCACGCCGACCCGATCGACCTGGCCGCATCGGTGGCCGGCGGCGTCACCGCGAGCGTGCTGGTGGCACCGCTCAGCGCCCAGCACGAGCTGAGCGGCGCGCTGGTCATCACCTCGAGCCGGCCGGCCGACGCCAGCCTCCGCCAGAGCGTGGAGACGCTGGCCTCCACGGTGTCGCTCGCCCTGGAGAGCGCCGTGCTCACCGAGAACCTGCTGCGGCGCCGCAGCGAGCGCCGGTTCCGGGCGCTGGTCGAGAACTCGTCGGACATCGTGCTGGTGGTCGACGCCTCCCGCCAGATCACCTTCGCCAGCCCGGCCGCCCACCGCCTCCTCGGCCTCAACGAGAAGGCGCTGCTCGCCAGCCATCCGGCCCGCTGGGTGCACCCCGACGACTGGCCGATCCTGGCCCGGGTCCTCGACGGCACCTCCACCGCCGGCCACGACGAGTCCGACAGCGTCGAGGTCCGGATCCGCCACATCGACGGCAGCCACCGCTGGTTCGAGATCCGCACCCGGGACCTGGAGCACGACCCGGAGATCCAGGGCCTGGTCGTCACCGCACGCGGCATCAGCGACCGCAAGGCCACGGAGAAGCAGCTGGCCGAGAGCGAGGCCCGGTTCCGCGCCCTGGTCCAGAGCTCCAGCGACGTCGTGGCCGTGGTGGCCGGGAACGGCTGCTTCAGCTACATCAGCCCCGCCGTCTCCGAGATGCTGGGCTACACGCCCGAGGAGCTCGACGGCACGCCTGCCATCGCCCTCGTCGCCCCCGAGGACGTGGCCTCGTTCCAGACCACCTACCCGGAGCTGTCGCAGCGGCGACTGCCCACCGGCGACCTGGTGACCCGCCGCATCGAGACCCAGCTGCGCCACCGCTCCGGCGAGCTGCGCACCGTCGACATCACCGTCACCGACATGCGCGACGAGCCCGCGGTCGCCGGCGTGGTGCTCAACGCCCGTGACATCACGGTGCGCAAGGCGCTCGAAGCCGACCTGCGCTTCCAGGCCCTGCACGACACCCTCACCGGGCTGGCCAACCGGACGATGTTCACGCAGCAGACGGCCGCCGCCCTGCGCCACAGCAGCTCGCTGGAGACGGTGGGCGCGCTGTTCATCGACCTCGACGACTTCAAGACCGTGAACGACTCGCTCGGCCACGCGGTGGGCGACCAGCTGCTCCAAGAGGTGTCGACCCGGCTCATCACCTCCCTGTCGTCGGAGGACCTGGCGGCCCGCCTCGGCGGCGACGAGTTCGCCATCCTCGTGGTCGACTCGCCGGACCAGGCCGGCGTCGTCGCCCTCGCCGAGCGGGTCCTGACGCTGATCGCCCAGCCGTACCGGATCCAGGGCCGCGACATCCGGGTCTCGGCCAGCATCGGGATCGCCTTCGCCGACGACGACAACGTCGACGCCGAGGTCCTGCTGCGCAGCGCCGATGTGGCCATGTACCTGGCGAAGGACCGCGGCAAGAACCGCTACGCGGTGTTCGAGGCCCACATGCACACCAGCGTGTTCGAGCGCCTCGAGCTGAAGGCCGACCTGGTCCGCGCCATCGACGACGGCCAGCTCCGCTGCCACTACCAGCCGATCGTGTCGCTGCAGACCGGCCGCATCACCGGCGTCGAGGCGCTGGTCCGCTGGGACCACCCCACCCGCGGCCTGCTCTACCCCGACGCCTTCATCCCGCTGGCCGAGGACACCGGCCTCATCGTGCCGCTCGGCCGCTGGGTCATGCGCGAGGCGTGCCAGCAGCTCCGGGCCTGGCAGCTGCGCCTGCCCGCCAGCTCCACGATGTCCATGAGCATCAACCTGTCGGTCCGCCAGCTCATGCACGAACAGATCATCCGCGACGTGCGCGAGGCCGTGGACGACGCCGGGCTCGACCCGTCGACGGTGACCATGGAGATCACCGAGACCACCCTCATGCACGACACCGAGATGACCCGCGAGCGCCTGGCCGAGCTCCGCGAGATCGGGGTGTCGCTGGCGGTCGACGACTTCGGCACCGGCTACTCGTCGCTGCAGCAGCTCGAGCGCTTCCCCATCGACATCCTCAAGATCGCCAAGCCGTTCGTCGACGAGCTCGCCGACCGCCCGGAGACGGCGATCCTCGCGCGGGCGATCGCCGACCTGAGCCGCAACCTCGCGCTCGACACGATCGCCGAGGGCATCGAGGGCCCGCTGCAGTGGCAGCGGCTGCGCGACCTCGGCTGCCGGCTGGGGCAGGGGTTCCTGTTCAGCCGCCCGCTGCCGCCGTCCGAGCTCGGCGAGCGGCTCGCCGCGGCCCGCCC
>CALANQ010000156.1 GCA_937926025.1 uncultured Acidimicrobiales bacterium | reverse complement strand
GAAGCTCCACACCGGCTTGTCGCCGCCCGGCGCCGAGATGATGACCCGGATCTTCGACCCGGCCCGGAACGCGTGGGCGAACGGGTAGATCTCCACCCGCACCGGGGTGAACTCACCGGCCGGCAGATCGGCCGAGTCGGACTCCAACTGGGTGATCAGCGGCTGCAGCTCCGTGGAGCGGTCCTCGTCGAGCGCCCGCTTCGAAGCCCGCAGCCAACCGGACTGCACGTAGGTCTCCTTGCCGTCGGGCCGGACCTCGGTCAGCGTCACCTGGAGATCGGTGTCCTTCTCCGAGGACTCGATCCACAGATCGGCCGAGCCCGAGCCCACCATCACGGTGTCCTCGGTCAGCGCCGGGCTGACGTAGCTCAGCGAGTTCTCCGGCGAGGGCGACTGCCAGTCGTACTCCGGCAGCCGCCACCACGTGTCCTGGCCTTCCACCAGGTTCACCTCGGGCCGAGCCGTGGGATCGGAGGTGTAGGAGTCCACGGCGTCGTCGCCCTCCGCCGTCGGCTCGGACTCGGTGAGGGTCCCGTCCGGGCCCAGGTACCACGTGGTGGCCTCGGTCTCCTTCGGCGGATACGCCGTGAACGTCTCCTCGAAGCCGGCCGAGGGCACCCCGGGCTCCAGCGCCGGATCGCCGCCCTCGTCGAACAGCACCCGCACCGGCGCCTGGTCCTCGTACTGGGCGAGGGCGTCCTCGTAGGACGCGTCCTTGCTGAAGCGCTCCGGCGGGATCGGCAGCGACGACGCCGCCTCCACGTCGCCGATGATCTCGCCCGGCACCGCCGTGTAGAGCCCGGCCATGCCGGTGGTGTCCGGCGTCTGCTTGGCCACGTAGAGCTGCAGGAACTCCATCCACCGCTGCAGCACCGTCGGGTTCGCCAGGCCCTCGGTGTGCAGGCCGTTGAGCAGCGTGAAGTACTGGTGCGGCGCGTTCTCGAAGTTCGGGATCATGGTCGGGGCGTGGCCGCCCACCTGCTCGTCCTGCCACGAGGCCACCAGGAACACGGGCACGTCGATCTTGTCCACGAACGTCTCGGGCGCGAACGAGTCGCCGAGGTCGTTCTCCGTGGGGAAGTACGGCATGGCGTCGATCAGCTCGGAGAGCGCCACGTTCTGGCCGCGCAGCTCCATGTTCTCCTTGCAGGTCTCGTCGCCCTCCTTCACCCGCTTCTGGGTCCACTCCTCCTCGAGCGGCTTCGCGTTCTTGTCGCGCTCCTCCACCCAGCTGCGGGCGAAGCCCTTGTTCTGGATGGCCCCGGGCCACAGCAGGGCGCGGAAGCCGTCGTCGTAGCCGGCCATCGGTGCGATGGCGGCCAGGTGCGGAGGCTGGGTGGCGGCCGTGTAGAGCATCGCCGAGGCCGGGTACGAGATGCCCACCATGCCGACCTCGTGGTCCTTCACCCACGGCTGGGCGGCGATGGTCTCGACCACGTCGTAGCCGTCGATGGCCTGGGCGTCCTCCCACAGCTGGAACGACCCGCCCGAGCAGCCCGAGCCGCGGATGTTCACGCCGACGGTGGCGAAGCCCTGGCCGCCCGCGAGCGTCTTCGAGATGGTCACCAGCGACGGCTCCGGGTTGGCCGGGTCGTAGCCCGAGTACTCGATCACGGTCGGGTACGGCCCGTCCTCGATCGGGCCGGGAAGGGTGACGTTGATGGCCAGCTTCGTGCCGTCGCGGGTGGTCAGGTAGCCGTACCCGTCCTCGATCTGCTGGTCGTCGTAGAAGCTCTGCTCGGGGTGGTCGTCCACCCCGGTGACATCGATCGGGTCGGACTCGCCTGGACCGTCCACCTGCTTGACGGTGTACCCGTCGCCCACCGGCACGTACCGGAACACCAATGCCCCGTTGTCGTCGCTGGTACGGGTGGCGACCTTGGTGACCTCGGCCTGGTCGTCGACCACCTGGGTCTTGACCACCTTGCCGTCGGCATCGAGCAGCTCCAGCTCGGTCCCGGGCTCGGTCTTCAACCAGACCTGGCCGGTGCCGCCGTGCGCCTCGATGTCCACTGCGGGGGCCGATCCCCCATCGGACCCCTTGCTGCCGTCGGACGTGTCCGACGTGCACCCCGCCGCCACCAACCCCAGCACCATCGCCGCAACCGCGGCCGCTCGACGAACCTGCACACCAACCCCCAGCAGTGGTCTTCGTTCCCGGAGCACACGATGACGGGTGCCCCACCCCTTCTGGCGTCACATCATCGTCAGTTTCGACGGTGCGGCACCGGTGGACCGGGCGATGGTAGCAAGAACCGACCACGAGTCGGTTTCAACCGGGCGTTCGCCCAGCGTTCAGCCGTGCTGCCAGAGGCGGTCCGAGATGCTCAGGCCCCCCGCCAGCGCCACCGCGTCGAGCGCGACCACGTCGTCGTCGCCCATCAGCCAGCCGAGGGCGCCGGCGTTCTGCTCGGCCTGCTCCCGGTTCTTCGCGCCGGGGATCGGCACCGCCCCCTTGGCCATGATCCAGTTCAGCGCCACCTGGCTCGGGGTCCGCCCCCCGTTGGCCTCGCCGATGCGGCGAAGCTCGGCCACGACGGCATCGACCTTCTCCATCGGGTGGTCCGAGAAGTTGCGGGTCGAGGGCGGCGGGTTGTCCGCCGTGTACTTGCCGGTCAGCCGGCCCTGCCCGATGGGCGAGTACGCCAGCGGCACCACGTCGAGCTCCCGGCAGGTGGCCAGCAGGCCGCTGGTCTCGGGCGAGGTGCGCAGCAGCGAGAACTCGATCTGGTTGGACGCCAGCCGCAGGCCCCGCTTGCGCAGCTCGGCCGCCATCTTCCGGGTCTCGCTCACGGAGTAGTTCGACACGCCCACGGCGCGGACCAGGCCCTCCTGGTGGGCGGCGGCCAGCGCCTCGGCCAGCGCTCCGTGCCCGCGGAGGCTCACCGGCCCGTGGATCTGGTAGAGGTCGACCCGCTCCAGACCGAGCCGGTCCAGCGATGCCCGCAGCGAAGACAGCAGGGCGCTGCGCACGTTCAGCTTCCACGGCACCGGCATGAACTTGGTGGCCAGCTGGACCTTGGCCGCCCGGCCCGGGTCCTCGGCCAGCAGCCGACCGACGATCCGCTCGCTCTCGCCGTCGCCGTAGACCTCGGCGGTGTCGAAGAACGTGGCACCCGCGTCGATGGAGGCGTCCCACGCGTCGCGGATGGTGTCGCCGGTGAGCGCTGCGTCGTAGGTGCCGTAGCCCCACGTCTTGGCATCGCCCCACGCCCAGGTGCCCACGCCCATGGCGGGGATCGTCACCTCGGTACCGGCCAACCTGAACCCATCGGTGCCCATGGCCGCAACGTACCCCCGGTGGGAACCTTCTCGGAGGTTCGCTCGTCGGAACAGACGTGCTCCCCCTCACCCGGACGAGACCCCGTCTCGTCGCACCGCTCCTCTGGCTCGCCGCCGTCGGCGCCCTGGCCGGCTGCGGCGCCAGCGGCGCCCCCGAGGCCATCGACGACCCGCGTGGTCCGGTCACCACCACCGGCCAGGCACCGGTCGACGCCGATCAGATCGTGTGGCAGGAGTCCACCGCCGGCGGCTTCGTGCCCATCGAGGAGGCCGCCGGCGGGATCCCCGACGTCACCATCTACGGGGACGGACGCATCCTGGTGCGGGACCAGCGGTCGCCGGCCGGGATCCGGCCCAACACCCTCCAGGTGGCGATGGTCCCGAACGCCGCCCTCGAGGCGTTCCTGGCCGACGCGGCCGACTCCGGGCTGTTCGAGCCTGGAACCGCCTTCGGCGATGTGGCCGTCACGGACATGCCGTCCACCACCGTCACCCTGCACGCCGAGGGGACCACCCGGACGGTCGACGTCTACGCGCTGGCGTTCGCCGGGGACCTCGGGCCCACCGGCCTCACCACGGACCAGATCGGGCGACGCACGGCGCTGTCCGACCTGCTGGACCGGGCCAGGGGCCTGGCCGGCGACACCCAGCCCTACGTGCCCGCTCGGGTGCGGGCCATCCTCGTGGGCCCCGGGCCCGACGCGGGAGCGAAGCCCGCCGACTGGCCCGGGCCGGCCATGACCGCGTTCCCGGAGCCCACCGACGGTCGCGGGTTCACGTGCCTGGTGATCGACGGGCCCGAAGCGGCCGAGCTGGCCGCGGCGGCCGCCGACAACCCGGCGGACCTGTGGAACCTCGACGGCGACGTACGGCGGATCGTGGTCGCGCCCCTGGTGCCCGGCCAGGAGGGCTGCCCACCCCCGTGACCGCTCGGTTCAGGCCGCCACCAGCTCGGCATCGGGCTGGGCCCGGAGGCTGTGGCGCACCAGCTGGGATGCGCCCCGCAGCTTGAGCAGCCCCACCAGCCAGGTGAGGAGCGCGGCGGCCATCACCACCTCGGCCGCCCACCCGCGGAAGGTCCGACCCAGGAAGGCCGTGGTCGGCATCATCTCGGAGGCGGGCACCGTCGTGGGCTGCACGGTGATTGTCACCACCACCAGGCCGACCAGGAAGAGCCCCGTCGCCGCACCGAGCCAGCGCCGGGCAACGATCGCCTTCTCCGCTGGAGGTGCCCAGCCCTGGTGGCGGCACCAGTCGCGCAGCGCACCGGCGTAGGCCGTCGTCCCGGCGAACGCCAGCAGCAGGGTGATGGTCGACGGGGTCCGGGGATCGCGGCCGGGCAGCAGCGCCACCAGCGCCAGCCCGATCCCCAGCACGACGCAGCCGACGCTGAGGGCGAACCACGGGCTGGCTCGGAAGCGCTCGTACCGGCCGACGCGGATCAGGGCGATCAGCAGCGCGATGCCGAGGAAGGGCAGCAGCACCGAGCGGCCGTCGATGGACGGTTGGAGCACGCCGACCACGATGAAGGTCCCGCCCAGCAGACCCATCGCCTTCTCCAGGGTCCCCGCCCGCATGCGCCGAGGCTACCGGGGCGGGTTCAGGCGGTGGGGGCCTCGGCCTCGGGGTGCTCGGCCAAGGCCGATCGGAGCCCCTTGGCGCCGCGCTCGAGCCCGACGCACGCACCGATCCACCCGATGAAGATCAGCACGAAGAACGCGATGACCCACCCGTTGCCCACCACCCGGCCGGCCACCAGGTTCCACCAGTCGGGGTCGGGCGAGCCGGGCGGCGGTCGGTCGCCCAGCACCGCGGCGGCGGCCAGGGCGAGCACCGTGGTCACAGCCACGCCGACCAGGTTCGTGCGGGAGCGGCGGAAGTGGTGCGCCGCGTCCGTCCACCCGGCACCCTCGCACCCGCCCTGCGCGAAGCGGGCGTAGAAGAACACCCCGGCCACGAACGCCACCAGGATCACCAGGCTCAACCCACCCGGTTCCACGCCCAGCCACCCGCCCACACCCAGCAGGGTCACCACGACGGCGGCACCGGCGGTCCGCCGCAGCGCCTGACGACCGGTCGGTGACACCGCCACCGGGTCGAGGCCGAACAGGGCCCACACCATCAGCGCGCCGAACACCGGGAGCAGCACGGCCTGGCCGCTGATGCGGGGTTGGAGGATGAGGCCGACGACGAACACCAGCCCGATCCGACGCAGGACCCGTTCCACCTCCCCGGCACGCACGAGCGGCGACGCTACCGGCCGGCCGGCACCGGCCCGGACCCCGCATCTGACGGGCCGTCAGCAAAGTCGGGCGGGCGTCGGTAGGGTCGGCGCGATGGCTGATCAGGGGACCATCCAGACCGTCGTGTGGGGCACCGGGAACATGGGGCGGGCGGCGATCCGCGCCATCGACGCCCACCCGCACCTCGAGCTCGCCGCCGTGCTCGTCAACAACCCGGAGAAGGTCGGACGCGACGCCGGCGACCTGGCCGGGCTGGGCCGCACGCTGGGTGTGGCCGCCACCGACGACATCGACGGCGTGCTCGCCTCCAAGCCGGCCGCCATCGCCTACATGGCATCGGGCGACATCCGGCCCGACGACGCCGTGGCCGACGTGTGCCGCGGCCTGCGGGCCGGCGCCGTGGTGGTGACCCCGGCGATCTACCCGCTGTACGACCCCACCGGTGCACCGCCGGAGATCATCGACCCGGTCCACCACGCCATCGCCGAGGGCGGCGGGAAGCTGTTCGTGTCCGGCATCGATCCCGGCTGGGGCAACGACATCCTGCCGGCGCTGCTCACCAGCGTGTCCAGCACGGTCGACCAGGTGCGCTGCCAGGAGATCTTCGACTACTCCACCTACGACCAGCCCGACTCGGTCCGCTACCTGGTGGGCATGGGCCAGCCCATGGACTACGAGCCGATGATGGTGGCGCCCTCGGTCCCCACGATGGTGTGGGGCGGCCAGGTGAAGCTCATCGCCCGAGCCCTCGGCGTCGAGGTCGACGAGATCCGCGAGACGCTGGAGCGCCGCGAGCTCGACGAGACGGTGGAGAACGTGATGGGCACGTTCGAGGCCGGCACGCAGGGCGGCCTGCGCTTCGAGGTGCAGGGGATCGTGGACGGGGAACCGGTGATCGTCATCGAGCACATCACCCGGATCCACCCGTCGGTCGCCCCCGACTGGCCGTCGCCCGCCGATGGCGGTGCCGGCGCCCACACCGTCATCATCGAGGGCAGCCCGCGCATCACCCTCAGCCTGGAGGCGGAGGAGGAGGGCGGCAACCGCGCCGCCGGCGGCAACGCCACCGCCGCCGGTCGGCTGGTGAACGCGCTCCCGTGGCTGCACGCCGCCGCACCCGGCGTCTACGACGCCCTCGACGTGCCGCTCCCCCCCGCCACCGGCAAGCTCGGAAGGAAGGCCCTGGCATGAAGATCGAGCCCGCAGGCATCGAGGTCCCCGACGGCAAGGACCCCATCTTCTACGTGTGGGGCGAGATGGTGCCCGGCATCGGCGTCGCCGCGTCGAAGTTCGCCCAGAGCGTCTACGAGCACTCGACCCTGGGCCTGCGCGAGTTCGAGGCCGCCCGTCTCCGCATCGCCCAGATCAACGGCTGCCTGTTCTGCCAGGACTGGCGCACGGAGCGCGACGGCCAGAAGGTGGAGGACGCCTTCGACACCGCGGTCGAGGAGTGGCGCACCACCGACGCCTTCGATGACCGCACGCGCCTGGCTGCCGAGTACGCCGAGCGCTTCGCCATCGACCACCACAGCATCGACGGCGCGTTCTGGGAGCGGATGAACGCCCACTACTCGCAGCAGGAGATCGTGGAGCTGTCGATGTGCCTCGGCTCCTGGATCAGCTTCGGCCGCCTCAACCACGTCCTCGGCCTCGACAGCGCCTGCACCCTGCCCAGCCACCACTGATCGCTCAGGTCCCCGCCGCCCGGTCGGCCGCCCGATCGGCAACCCGGTGGGCCTCCGGGCGCGGCCGGACCGGCAGCGGCACCGCGGGCAGCGGCGCGGACCCGGCGATGACCGCGTCCACGGCGCGCCGGTCCGCGGCGCTCAGGCGCGCGCTCGCCGCGCTCCGGCAGCGCTCCCACGTGGCCTCCATCTGCTCCTGGGCCGTGACCATCCCTCCCCGCCGGCGCCGCAGCGACGTCGCCCGACCGGTGCGGTAGAGGTCGGCGCCGAACGCGGTGGGGCCGACGAAGGCGCCGTAGCGCTGGCGGGACGGCTCGGTGGTGGCGTCCAGCTCCAGATCCCGGTTCCCCGATGGGTCCTCCACGAGGGCCCGCACCGACGCGATCGCATAGGCCGCAGCCACCCGGAGCCGCTCGCCGTCGGCGAACTCGCCGCAGAGCTCCAGCCGCCCCGGTCGGGGGCGGACCAGCAGGCCCGGTGAGTCCGCCCGGTCGAGCAGCAGCGCCAGCGTCGACGCGTACGTGCGGATGAAGCGGGTCGAGCGCCGGACGTCGCCCCGATCGGGGACGGTGATGCTGAGGTGGGTCGAGAAGCCGCGCAGCTCGGTGCCGGGGGGCAGCGCCCGCTCGAGGTGCGAGCGGCCGCGCCGCGCCTGCTCGACCACGTCGTCCACGGCGCTGGGGCCGAGGTCGACGGGTCGCGTGGCGATCTCGGCCTCGATCCCGGATCTGATGCCACCGACGTCAGCGGTCGACGACCTCCACCGTCCGGGCGGGCGGATGGGCGTCGAAGCCACCAGGTGGCAGGAGGATCACCTGGTAGGTGCCGGGGTCCAGCGCCTGGGGTTCGCCGTCGGCCCCGCACCGCTCCTGCTTCGGCACGGTCGGCGAGATCGAGCAGGAGAGGCGGTCTGCGGTGAGGGGCGTCTCGTAGACCGAGCGTCCGGCGGGGATCGAGAACCTGGTCAAGCAGAGGAGCCGGCCGGGCGCGAAGGTCTGCCCGCCTCGTTTCAAGCCGACGGCGAACGGGGCGCCGCAGCCCGAGGTCTCCAGTGGGGCACCGCTGGCGTTGTTGACGATGACCTCCACCGGGACCTGGTCGCCGGCCGCCACCTCGTCGGGGACCACCAGGTCGACGGTGACCAGCCACGGTCGGTCGCGCCGGAGCTCCAGCTTGGCCCCCGGGTCGCCGGTGCCGTCCTCCGATCCGAGCTCCAGCACGGTCTCGTCGCCGAGGTCGACCCAGTCCAGGGCCGCCACGTACTGGATGGCGAACGGACCCCCGCGGCAGGACGCATCCGAGGTGAACCGGGGCCGGATGAAGGGGCGGCCCGAGCCCTGGTCGAAGCCCGCCAGCTCCGAGCAGGCACCGGTCGACAGCGTGATGCTCACCACCACCTGGCGGTCGAAATCCACGGCGGGGACGGACCGGCGCTCGGCCGAGCCGGGCACGACCGGGCCGAGGTCGTCCCAGAGCCGGGCGAGTTGGTCGGGCGTGGACGCCGCCGCCAAGGTCCCGACCCGCTCGGTGGGGGCGACCCGTTGGGCGAGGACCCGGAACGCCAGCGGAGGCGGCGGCAGCTCGGGGATGGTGGTGGACCGGCCGGTCGCCGGGCCGGTCCGCACCTCGTCGGCGCCGCTCCGGGCGAGCGCCAGCCCGACCCCGATACCGGCCACCGCCACCACGACGGCGGCCACCAGGGCGACGCGCCTCCGGTGGCCCTTCCGGGCGGCGGCCGGCCGCGGCACCGGCGCGGGCTCCTCGGCCGTGGACCGCATCGTCGCATCGGCCCAGTGCCGGATCTGCTGCTCGAGGTCATCCATCGGTCGCGACTCCCAGCTCGGTGCGCAGCTGCGCCATGGCCCGCTCGACGTGGGTCCCGACTGACGACCGCGACAGCTCCAGGGCGTCGGCCACCTCTTGGTGCGTCCACCCGCAGCCGTGCACCAGCACCACGGCGGTGCGCTGACGGACCGTGAGCCGGGCGAGCGCCGGCACCAGGCCCGGCTCGAACCCGGGCGCATCGGGCGGGGCGGGGGCGTGCGGGAACCGCTCCTCCCGGAAGCGGGTCCGGCTGCTGCCCACCCGGTACAGGTACCCGACCGGGTTGGTCATCGCCTGCAGCTGGTCCCAGTGCTCCCAGGCCCAGGCCAGCGCTTCCGCGGTGGCATCGCCGCCCACGTCGGCGCCGCGCAGCAGCGTGAACGCCCGCCGCAGCCGAGGCTCGGCGTCGCCCACGAACGCCGCGAACGCCGCCTCGTCATCGGTCACGGTCACCGCCTCCACACCCATCAAGAGCACCGGACCCCAAGCCTGTACGACGCGACCTCCGAGGATCGCGACTGCGGTGCGCCACATGAGTCGCATCGCGTGGGGTTGGCCCGGCTGCTCGCCAGGGTGGAGCGATGACGACCCCGCTCCCTGCTCTCTACCCTGTCGAATCCGACGCTTGTATGCTGATCTGCATGCAATCGACCAGCGTGCGGATCGACCGGAAGACCCACGACGATCTCAAGCGCCTCGCGGCCGACCTCGACCTGACGGTCGGAGCGACCGTGGCGCTCGCCGTGCGGCGCATGCGCCAGGAGCGGATGGGCCGCCAGCTCGCTCGCCCGCTCGGAGCCGACGAGATCGCCTGGCTCGATGCTGACCTCGGGTGACCTGATCGACCTCGACCTCGGGATCCCGCATGGAAGCGAGGCCGGGTTCCGCCACCCCGCCGTCATCGTCACAGCCCAGGCGGTGCTCGACCATGGGCCATCCGTCGTCCAGGTCGTGCCGGCGACGTCGACGATCCGCCACGAGGACAGCGAGGTCGTGATCGAACCCGACCACCTCAACGGCCTCGACCGTCGATCAGCAGCGCAGTGCCAACAGGTCAGAGGGGTCTCGACCACCCGCATCTCGCGGGTGCGAGGCAACGTCGGGCCCGTCGTCCTTGCGCAGGTGCGCGACCGACTCGCCAACCTGCTCGACCTCCCCGCCTGACCCCGTTCGGCGGGCCGCCGTCAGGCGGGGACGGTGGACTCGGCGCCGAGGAAGCGCTGGAACCAGTAGCCGCTGTCCTTGATGGTGCGCTGCTGGGTGGCGAAGTCCACGTGGACGATGCCGAAGCGGGGGTCGTAGCCCTCGGCCCACTCGAAGTTGTCCATCAGCGACCAGCAGAAGTAGCCGTGGACGGGCAGCCCGTCGGCGACCGCCCGCCGCACCTCGGCCAGGTGGGCCTCGTAGAACGCGCTGCGCCGGTCGTCGTGCACGCGGCCGTCGACCAGCACGTCGGGGTACGCCGAGCCGTTCTCGGTGACGTAGAGGCGCGGCACCTTGCCGTACGAGTGGAAGCGCTCGATGGACTCGTAGAGCCCGTCGGGCTGCACCTCCCACCCCATGGCGGTGATCTCGTAGTTCCGGAAGTCCCGGCTGATCCACGGCATGCCCCGCAGCTTCGGGATCGGCCACGGCTTCACCAGCTGCCGCTGGTAGTACTGCACGCCGATGAAGTCCCAGTCCACGACGATGGCCCGGTCATCGCCGGGACGGATGGACTTCTCGATGCCGGCGATGAGCGGCGCGTCGTCGATGGGGTAGCCGAGCCCGAAGTTGGGCTCCCAGAAGATGCGGTTGGCGATGACGTCGATGCTGGCCTTGGCCGCCCGGTCCCGCGCCGTGTCCCGCTTGGACCGCATCGGCGTGACGATGTGGGTGGTGCCCACGTTGGCATCGGCCACCTTGGCCCGCAGGACCTCGGCGCCCTTGGCCTGGGCCAGGTTCACGTGGTGGGTGCCGGCCAGGTACTTCCGCAGCGACCGGGTGCCGGGGGCGTGGACGCCGAGCAGGTGACCGACCACCAGGAAGCTGCACGGCTCGTTGAACACCATCCAGTCCTTCACCCGGTCGCCCAGGCGGTCGGCGACGACGCCGACGTACTCCTCGAACCAGCCGACCACGTCGCGGTTCGCCCACCCGCCGCGGTCCTGGAGCACCTGCGGCAGGTCCCAGTGGTAGAGGGTGACCCAGGGGGCGACGCCGCGCTCGAGGCACGCGTCGACCACCCGGTCGTAGAAGTCGAGCCCGGCGGCGTTGACCCGGCCGGTGCCGTCGGGCAGGACCCGCGGCCACGAGATCGAGAAGCGCTGGGCGTCGAAGCCCAGGGTCTTCACCAGGTCCGTGTCGTCCTCGTACCGGTGGTAGAAGTCGCACGCGGTGTCGCCGGTGTCCCGGTTGCGGACCCGGCCGCCGCCGTGGGTGAACGTGTCCCAGATCGACGGGCTCTTGCCGTCGGCGTCCCACGCCCCCTCCACCTGGTAGCTGGCGTGCGCCACCCCCCACGTGAAGTCGTCCCCGAAGTCTCCCCTGGCCAGATCGGTCATCGGCCCAACGTAGATGGAGCGGGTCAGCCCTCGGCGAGCTTGGTGAGGAACTGGGCGGCGAGCGGGGCGGCTACCTGGCCGCCGAACCCGCCGTCCTCCACCAGCACGGCGAACGCGATGTCGCCCTGGTAGCCGGTGAACCAGGCGTGGGTCTGGGGCGGGCTCTCGGTGCCGAACTCGGCGGTGCCGGTCTTGCCGGCCACGTCGCCGCCGGGCACGTCGGCCAGCGCGGTGCCGGTGCCGTCGGTGACGACGCCGCGCATCAGCCCCTGCAGGGCCTTGATGGCGGCCGGGTCGAGCTCCTCGCCGAGCTTCGGGTCGGGCTCGTCGGGGTCGATGATGAGCCGCGGGTTCACGCTGCGGCCGCTGGCCACCGAGGCCGAGGCCAGGGCGACGGCGAACGGGCTGGCCTCCACCTGGCCCTGGCCGATCATGTCGGCGGCGTGCTCGGTCTCGTTCGCCTCGGTGGGCACGGAGCCGCCGGCCAGCGGCGTGCCGATGTCGAGGTCCCGGTAGCCGAGCTTCTGCGCCGTGTCCGCCAGCTGGTCGACGGAGATGTTGCGGGACTGGCCGACGAAGGCGGTGTTGCACGAGTCGGCGAAGTCCTTGCTGAACGGCACCTTCCCGAGCACCTCGCCCTCGGCGTTGGAGAACTCCTTGCCCACCACCAGGGTGGCCGGGCAGTCGACCACCGTCTCGGGCGTCAGGCCGTTCTCCAGCAGGGCGAGGGTGGACGCGATCTTGAACGTGGACCCGGGCGGGTACTTGCCCACCATGGCCCGGTTGTACCCGTCGGCGCCCGCAGGCCCGTTGGACACGGCCAGCACGTCGCCGGTGCTGGCCCGGATGGCGACCAGCGCCGCCGGGTTCGGGGCGTTGGCCATCACCTCGTCGGCGGCCGCCTGCACGTTGGGGTCGAGCGTGATGGTGATGGACTCGCCGGCCTTGGTGGGGAAGTCCTTCAGCACGGCGGGCTCCCGGCCGGAGCCGTCGGCCGGGGCCAGGCGGATGGACAGGCCGGCCTGGCCGGCGAGGGCCTCGTCCTGGGAGGCCTGCAACCCAGACAGGCCGGTGAGGTCGCCCTCGGTGATGCGCCCGTCGGACTTGGCGGCGATCTCGGCGGTGGCCGGGCCGGTGGTGCCGATGAGCGCCCGGGCGAAGTTGCGGGTGGGCGCCAGCGGGAGCTCATCGTCCTGGAGGACGACGCCCGGGATGGCGTCGAGCTGGGCCCGGACCCCGGCCGCATCCTCCTCCCGCAGGGTGATGACGGAGATGAGGTCGGTGTCGCTGCCGGCTTGCACCCGCTGGACCAGCGCCGCCGAGTCCACCCCGACGAGGCCGGCCACCTGCTGGGCGGTGGCGGCGCGGTCGACGGTGGCGCCGGGCTGGATGCCGACCACCACCACCGGCCGCTGGCCCACCAGCGGCTTGCCGTCGGGTCCGAGGATCTCGCCGCGGGCGGCGGGCAGCCGCACGGTCTGGAGGGTGTCGCCGTCCTGGAGCCCGGGGTGCACCACGGCAGGCGACCAGTCCACCAGCCAGCGGGTCTTCGCCTCACCGCTCCCCTCGACCTCCACCAGCTGCGCCGAGGTGTCGTAGGTCCAGGTGCGGGTGGGGTCGATCTGCCACGTGACCGCCATGGTGGCGTCGACCCGACGGGCGGGATCCTTGGCGCCGGTGGCCGGGGGGACCTCGGTGAGGGACGTGACCTCGACCTTCGCCGGCTTGCCGGCCGCACCGGAGCCGAGCCCGGCGGTGATGGCCAGGGACCGGGCGTTGACGTCGCCGTTGGTGTCCACGAAGGCCACGTCGCTGAGCTTGCCGTCGACCCACGCCACCGCGAAGGCGTCGGCGGCTTCGCTGGCCGGGTCGCCGTCCTTCATGCCGGGACGGGCGGCCTCGTCATCGTCGCCGCCCGCCACCTTGAACCAGACGGACGCTGCCGCCACCAGGACCAGCACGACCACGATGGCCCAGCCGATCAGCGCGCTTCGCCTGCTCTCCACCCATCACCTCTCTGCGTTCCGCCGGGGCAACGCTACCGATCCGTCCCGACGTTCCGCCTGGGTGTTTCGGTTCCAACTGACGCGCGATCCGATGACGAATCCGCCCACGGGGCGTACGGTCCCGGCCACGCGACGGAACGAGCGAGGAGCCAACCCGTGCCCAGACTTCGGCAGGTGCCCCGGGCGGAAGCCCCCGACGGGATCGTTCCCGTCATGTACGACTTCATCTTCGGCGACCGCGACCCGGTGGCCGAGCCCGGCCTGAACAACGGGACCCCCGGCAACTGGTGGACCGTGGTGGCGCAGAGCCCGGAGCTGATGGAGCACTGCGTCAGCGGCTTCGCCTTCTACCGCTCCGACGACCGGGAGCTGCCCAAGCAGCTGCGGGAGCTGGCCCAGACCCGGGCCGGTTGGGCCCGAGGCAGCCGCTTCGTCTTCTCGCAGCACTGCAAGGCCAGCCGCGACAACGGCGTCAGCGAGGAGAAGATCCAGGCGGTGCCGTCGTGGGAGACCAGCGACGCCTTCACCCCGGCGGAGCGGGCCGTGCTGGCGTGGACCGATGCCCTGGTGCTCCACGGCGGCCGGGCGTCCGACGGCACCTTCGCCGCCCTCCGCGAGCACCTGTCGGAGCTGGCCATCCTGGAGCTCACCTACATCACCTGCTGGTACGACCTGCACGCGGTGATGAGCCGGGCGCTGCGGCTGGAGCTCGACGACGTCGACGACCCCATCACCGAGCTGACCGGTCCCGGCATCACCCGCTCCCTGCGGCCCGACGCCGAGCCGGACGCATGAGGGTCCGCGGCGGACGGTGGCTGGCCCTCGGGGCGGTGGCGGCGCTGGCCGCCACCACCGCCGGGTGCAGCGACGAGCCCAGCTCGGCGGGCGTGGCCCACGTGGAGTCGACGGCACCGCACGAGCGACCCACCGACGAGGAGAGCGCGGCGGGCGCGCAGCTCATGACCCACGTCGCCCTGGAGCTGTACGACCCGATCGCGGAGGCGGCCGGGGACGGCAACGTCGCCTTCTCGCCCGTGTCGATCGGCGTCACCCTGGGCATGGTCCGGGCCGGCGCCGAGGGCGACTCGGCCGACCAGCTCGACGAGTTCTTCGGCGGGGCCGACCCCGACACCCTGCACCGCTCCCTGGGCGGCGCGACGGCTGCGCTGGAGGACCTCGCCGGTCCGGTGCCGATGGCCGACGGCGACATGGGCGAGATCGAGCTGACCAACGCCAACGCCCTGTGGGGCCAGTCCGGCGTGACCTGGAAGCCCTCGTTCCTCGACCAGCTCCGCCTCGGCTACGACGCGTCGATGTGGACCGCGGACTACCAGCGCGACCCGGGTCGGGCCCGCGCCGAGATCAACGACTGGGTGGCGGAGCACACCCGGGAGCACATCACCGAGCTGCTCCCCGACGGCTCGATCGACACCGATACCCGGCTGGTGCTCACCAACGCGGTGTTCTTCAAGGCGCCCTGGCCCGAACCGCTCGACGAGCGCCCCAAGGACCTGCCGTTCACCACGGCGTCGGGCAAGACCGTCGAAGCACCGGCCATGACCACCAGCGGCACCTACCGCTACCTGGTCGGACCGGGCTGGCAGGCGGCGACCGTCCCGTACGCGGGCGGGAAGCTGGCGATGACCTTCATGGTCCCGGAGGAGGGCGCGCTGGCGGCGTTCGAGGACGAGCTCGACGACGACCTCCTCCACCAGATCCTCACCGGCGGAGACCCGGACACGGCCGTGGCGCTGGCGATCCCCCGCTTCGACCTGGACCAGCGGTCGCCGGTGGGCAAGGCGCTGCGCGAGGTGGGCGTCACCGCCCCGTTCACCACCCGCACCAACTTCGAGCCCATGACCACCGACCCCCAGGCCCAGCCGCTCCGCCTCGACGACGTCCTCCACCAGGCCACCGTGACCGTCGACGAGAACGGCACGGAGGCGGCGGCCGCCACCGGGGCCGTGTTCACGACGGTCGGCGGCGCCATCACCGAGCACGAGCTCACCATCGACCGGCCGTTCCTGTTCGCCATCCACGACCTGGAGGACGGCACGCCGCTGTTCCTCGGCCGGGTCACCGACCCGACGGTCCCGTAGCCGCTACCAGGCGCCGAGGCGGGCGGTGGCCTTCGGGTCGTACAGGCAGACCACGTCGGCGAAGTACCGGAGGCGCAGCGCCGCGTCGAGCATCGCCGCGCCCGACCCCGCCTCGGGCAGGTGCGACGTGACCACGACGTAGGGCGCCGGGTCCGCCAGCGACCGCAGCAGGGCGCCGTTGGCGATGGCCTTCTTCAGCGTGTCGGTGCGGATCAGGCCCGGCCGCTTGCCCTGGATCGAGCCCTTGTACTCGAACCACACGGTGGTGCCGCCCGGGCTCACCGCCTCCTGGTCGATCTCCACGCCCACCTCGGTGAGCACGCGGCGGCCCTTCAGCTCGAACCCGAAGTGGGCGAGCAGGGTGTCGCATTGCTCGGCGAACTGCCGGCCCTGGATGCCCGCCGACGCCTGGAACGACGCCCGCGGCTTGGTCGCCGGAGCCGGGCCGTCGACCGGCGCGGCGTGCTCGGCGGCGGGCTCCCCGGGCCCGTCGTCATCGGCCGGCAGCGCCTCGGCCTCGCCCGGGCCACCAGGCACCTCGGCCCGCGGCTCGGTGCCGTCGAACGGCAGCTGCTCGAAGTCGCTCATGGAACCGCCACGCTAGGCCGCTGCGTCGTAGGGTCCCGGCGGTGGCGGACGCGAGGCGGAGGATCAGGCCGGTGACCATCGGGTACGGCATCCTCGGCGTGTTCTTCGTGATCCTCGTGGTGAACTGGGTGGGCGTCTTCGGCGGAAGCTCCAAGCCCCAGGCCGCGCCGCCGCTGAGCGCGGCCGGCCGGCCCTACGCCGCCGCGCTGGCCGAGGTCCTCACGGAGCCGGGTGCCGTGTGGGTGGGCTTCTCCGGTCTCCGTCCGGCGGAGGCCGAGTGCGTCGCCGGTGCGTGGGTGATGATCCTCGGGCCCGACCAGCTCGACGATGCCGGGACGACGCCCTCCGAGCTGGCCGAGGACCCTGCCGGCGCGTCCCGGGACGCCGGGTTCGACTGGGAGGCGGGCAAGCGGCTGGCGGCCGAGTACGGCCGCTGCGGGGCGTCCCCCCAGCACCTCATCGCCCGGGGCCGCCTCGTCGCGTACCAGGAGCTCGGCGAGGACCGCCCCGACGACGTCGACCTGGACTGCCTCGCCGATGAGGTCGCGGCGGGGGACGCCGACCGAGCGTTCATCGAGTCGCTCGTCCCGCCCACCGACGAGGGGCCGGTGGCGGGTCCGTCCGGGCCCGACATCTCGGACCCCCGTTCGTACCAGCCGACCAGCGCCGCAGACCCCGGCACGATCGGCATCTTGGCCCCGCCCCGGACGCCGGCTGAGCGGGAGCGGTTCATCCGCCGCGCCGTCGACCAGTGCTCCTGACCGACCGGCGCCGGTGCGCGGCTCAGGCGGGGCGACGGGCCACCACGTAGAGGCGCTCGGTCTCCTCGTCGATGCCGGGCAGCGGCCCGCGGTGGTACCACTCGATGTCCACCAGCCCGGCCGTGGCGAAGGCGTCGAGGACCTGCGCACGGTCGTGGAAGACGAAGGCCAGGTCGATGGACCGGCCCCACAGCTCCTCGGGCCGACGGACCTCGTCGCCCACGTGCACGGCGACGGCGAGGTGCCCGCCGGGGGCCAGGGCCCCGGCGAGGAGGGCCACGGCGGGACGCAGCTCGGAGCCGGCGAGGTGAACCAGCGAGTACCAGGCGGCGATGGCCGACCAGCCGCCGCCGGAGGCCGGGGCGGGCAGCGCCATGAGGTCCGCCACCGCGAACGACAGCTCCGGGAAGCGGCGCCGCGCCTCGTCGACCATGCCGGGCGCCAGATCGAAGCCGGTCACGTCGGCCCCCGCGGCGGCCAGGTGGAACGCCACCTGCCCCGGACCGCAGCCCACGTCGGCGACGGGACCACCGTCGGCCAGGTCCGCCAGGCGCTCCAGCAGCCAGCGGTCGAACGGCTTGCCGTCGAGCTCGTCGAGCAGCTGGTCGGCGTAGGTGGTGGCGAGGGCGTCGTAGGACGCCACGACCCGGGCGTCGCGGGCCGGTGCGCCGTCGGCCAGGACGGCATCGCGGTCCACGGCCGACGCCGCCGTGACCCCACCGGCCTCCGCGGACGGGATCTCGACCGGGCCCAGCAGGTGGATCCAGCGGTGGTCCTGCTGGCCCGGCTGGCGCTCCAGCTGGCGGACCAGCGGCTCGGGCGCGCCGGCCATGGCGTGCAGCAGGCGCTCCACCTCCTCGCGGTCGGCGAAGCCGTGGAGGCGCTCGGTCCGGGTCTTCAGCTCGCCCGGCGCCTGCGGCCCGCGCAGCAGGAGCACCGTGAGGACGGCCCGCTCGGCGTCGTCGATGCCGAGCCGCTCGTCGAGCACCTGCCGGTACTTCACGGCCCGGGCGCCGGAGCTGGCGTACACCATGCGGGTGGCGCCCTTGATCTTGAGGTCGTCGAGCGCGGTGACGATGGTGCCCTCGTCGAGGTCCATCACCGGCTCCCGGCTGGAGCTCTGGTTGCAGGCGGTGCGCAGGCCGTTCAGCGTCATGGGGTACGACGCCGGAACGGTGCGCTCCTTCTCCAGGAGGCTGCCCACGATGCGCTGCTCGACGGCGTTCAGCTCGGGCAGATCCACCGGTCCGAAGGAGGGGTCGCTCATGGCCCGGACGCTAGGTGCCCGCGCGCCCCCTAGCGTCAAGGGATGGCAACCGGCCGCTCCGCCCCGAAGCCAGCACCCGTCGCGCCCCCCGTGCCCGAGCGCCTCGCCACCCTGGACCACGGCGACGCCAGCGACATCCACCACCTGCTCGGCGCCCACCTCACCGGCGACGACCCCGACGGCGGGGTGCGCTTCTCCGTCTGGGCCCCCGCCGCCTCGCGCGTGGCGGTGGTCGGCGACTGGAACGGCTGGGACGCCGGCGCCGACCCGATGGAGC
>CALANQ010000155.1 GCA_937926025.1 uncultured Acidimicrobiales bacterium | reverse complement strand
GTGGTGTGGTGCCCGGCGAACATCAGCGAGATGAGCATGCCGGTGATGTTGTCGGCGTCGAAGCGGAGGTCGCCCTCCTCGTCCTTGATGGAGATGAGGACGTCGAGCAGGTCCCGGTCGTCGGGATCCGCGGGCGGGCCCTCGGCGTTGCGGCGGTCGATGATCTCCTGGATGAGGGCCACCATCTCCACCCGGGCCTCGTCGCGGCGGCGGAACGAGTCGATGTCGGCGTAGGCGTCGACGAAGGCGAGGGCGTCGGTGCCGCGCTCCAGGTCGTGGTACAGCTCGGCGAAGCGGTGGTCCAGGTCCAGGCGGAACCGGCGCCCGACCAGGCACGACGACGACGTGTAGATGGTGAGCTCGGCGAACCAGTCCAGGAGGTCGATCTGGTTGGCGCCGTCGCCCCAGCGGGCCACCATCTCCTCGACCTCGCGCTGGATGGTCTGGGCGTGGCCCCGCATCATCTTGTCCCGCAGCGCCATGTTGTGGAGCTGCTCGCGCCGGCGCTCGGGCGGGGCGTCGAACACCACCCCCTCGCCGAAGATCGGCTTCATGAACGGGTAGGCGGCGGCCTGGTCCAGGTCCTCGTCGGTGGCTCGGAAGAAGACCTCGTTGGCCTCGGCGCCGGTCAGGAGGACCACGTCCTTGTCGGCCAGGCGGAACTCGCCGGCGTCGCCGCACTCGGCGCGGGTGCGCTCCAGCAGGCCGATGGGGTCGCGCCGCAGCTCCTCGAGGTGGCCGGTGCCGCCGTCGTCGCCCGAGACCTTCGGCGGGTCGGGGAGGGCGGTCGGGCGTTCGGCGAGATCGGTCATCGGTGGCTCCGGTCGGGGGTGACGGGTGCTTCGGGCTGCACCTCGATGAGGGTCAGGTGGGTGCCCTTCGGGGCGGACACCATGGCGACGATGGCGTCGGCGACGTTCGTGGGGAGCAGGGCGCCGTCGTGGCGGAGCAGGCCCCAGCGCTCCCACACCGGGATGATGTGGAGCACCGTCTCCTCGCTCCAGTCGGTGCCCTGCTCGGTGGACGACGGGCCGGGTCGCACCATCCCGATGCGCACGCCCGTGCCCTCGAGCTCCATCCGCATCGCGGCGGCCAGCCCTTCCACACCGGCCTTGGCCGCCACGTAGGCCGCCATGTGCGGCCGAGGCCGGACCACCACATCGGACGACACCAGCACCAGGTCGCCGTGGCCGCGCTCGACCATGGCGGGTCCGAGCCGGGCGAGGAGGCGCTGGGTGCCGAGCAGGTTGATCTGCACCAGACGGGCGAACTCGTCGGGGTCCGAGGCCAGCGCCGTCGACGAGCTGATCTGGCCGGCGTTGGCGACGACCACGTCGATCGGGCCCAGCCGCTCGGCGGCCTCGGTCGCGCAGGCGTCGATGGACGCGTCGTCGGTCAGGTCGAGGGCGATCGCCGTGGCTTCGGCACCGTCGGCCACCAGCTTGGCGGCCAGCTCCTCGAGGCGATCGACCCGGCGGGCGGTGAGGATGACGGGGTGGCCCGCCGCGGCCAGGGCCTGGGCGGTGGCGGCACCGATGCCGGACGAGGCGCCGGTGATCAACGCCGGCCGACGATCGGGGTGGGGGTCGAAGCGGGGCATCAGCGCACCGTCACCGACGTGGGAAGCGTCTCGAAGCCGCGGACGTTCACAGAGTGCACCCGCCGGGTGCCCGACGGGTCGATCTCGTAGGAGCGCACCCGCTTGACCAGCTCCTCCAGCACCACTCGGGCTTCCAAGCGGGCCAACGAGGCCCCCATGCAGAAGTGGCGGCCGACGCCGAAGCTGGCGATGCCCGCCTCCCGGTCCCGGTCCAGGTCGTAGCGGTCCGGATCGGCGAAGGCGCGGGCGTCGCGGTTGGCGGATCCGGCGAGGAGGAGGACCCGGTCGCCCTTGGGGATGGTGTGGCCGTGGAGGTCGAGGTCCGTCGTGGTGACCCGGGCCAGCATCTGGCTGGACGTGTCGTAGCGGAGCGTCTCCTCCACCCAGTCCGGGATGCGAGCAGGGTCGCCGAACGCCTTGGCGCGCTCGTCGGGGAACCGGTCTCCCCAGAACCAGGCGTGGGCCAGCAGCTTCGTGGTGGTCTCGTTGCCCGCCACCACCATGAGGAAGAGGAAGCTCGTGATCTCCTCGTCGGTGAGCCGGTCGCCGTCGACATCGGCGGCGCACAGGGCCGAGACCAGGTCCTCGCCCGGGTGCGCCCGGCGGTCGGCGATGAGGTCGGCGTAGTAGACGACCAGCGCGAAGGCGGCCTCCACACCGGCCGGCGGCACGTCGGTCACGCCCTCCTCGCGGTGGATCAGCAGGTCCGACTGCTTCCGGAGCATGGCCCGGTCGGCCTCGGGGACGCCGAGCATCTCCGAGATGACGTCCATCGGGACCTTGCCGGCCAGGTCGGCCACGAAGTCGAAGTCGCCCTTGGCCAGGCACTCGTCGAGGTGCTGGACGGTGAGGGCGCGGATGCCGTCCTCCATGCTGGCGACCCGGCGGGGCGTGAAGCCCCGGGAGACCAAGCCCCGCATGCGGCCGTGCTGGGGCGGATCCATCGCCAGGAACGACATCGTCTTGTGGGCGTGGGGGCCGCTGGCGGCGGGGTCGATGGAGACGCCCTCGGCGTTGGAGAACCGCTCGGAGTCCCGGAACGCCGCCATCACGTCGGCGTGGCGGGACAGGGCCCAGAAGTTGCGCTCGTCGTTGCGGTAGAGCGGGGCCTCCTCCCGCATCCGGGCGTAGGTCGGGTACGGGTCCTCGTGGATCTCGTACGCGTACGGGTCGTAGACGAGCGGTTCGGAGATGGCGGGCTCGGAGGTCAGGGTCATCGGGCGGCGCCTCCCAGCACCAGGGCGGCCGCATCGGCCAGGAGTCCGGGGATGGCGTCGTAGGCGAGGTGGCCGGTGCCCACCTGGAGCAGGGCGCCGGTGGTGGCCAGCTCGAGCGTCTGGATGGCGGCGGGCGGGGCGTCGTCGCCCACGGCCTCGGTGAGGCGGCGGTGCATCTCCAGGCCGATGCGCAGCCGCAGCTCGCGGACCTCCGGGTCGTCGGCCAGCAGGGCCACCGTGCAGGCGGCGGCCAGCTCGGTCTCGTCGGCCACCACCAGGGCGAAGTCGAGCAGCACGTCGGTGGCCCGCTTGGCGGGGGAGCGGCGCCGGTCCACGGGACGGGGCTCCTGCCCGTCGAAGCGGCGCCAGAACACCTCGGCCACGAGGTGCTCCTTCGAGGCGAAGTAGGTGTACGCCGTGGCGGGGGCGACGCCGGCCCGCTTGGCCACGTTGCGCACGGTGAGCGCCGGGTAGCCGACCTCGATCAGCTCCGTGACCGCCGCCTCGGTCAACCGGTGGACCGTCTTCGCCTGCCGGTCGCTCAGGTGGCGACGGGGGGCGGCCGTCGGCAGCTGGACAGCTGTGCTGGACACGAGTCCAGTTTCTACGCCCGACCTGACGGGGTGTCAAGCACCCGCTCCCCGGCCTCCGCGGGTCAGCCGGCCGCGCGCGCCGCGTCCAGTGCGGCGGCCCACCAGACCAGGTCGTCGAGCGCGGTGGTGAGGCGCGGGTCCAGCTCGGCGAACGCCTCGATGGTGAAGGGGTCCTGCTGGCGGGCGGGGATCAGGACGTTCGGCAGGATGTGCACGGCGTGGCGGAGCGGTGCCATCTCCAGCTCCACCACCACCTGGCGGAGCTGCTCCACCGCCCTCGCCCCGCCGACCTGGCCGTAGGCGGCGAAGGTCACCGGCTTGCGGTGGAGCTCCGGGAACACGTGGTCGATGGCGTTCTTCAGCGACGACGAGTAGCCGTGGTTGTACTCGCCGGTGACCATGACGTACCCGTCGGCGCGGTCGAGCACCTCGCCGAAGCGCCGGACCTCGGGGGTCTCGTACTCCCGTCCGGCCCGGGCCGGGGCCACGTCGAGCTCGTAGATAGGCAGTGGGTGGTCGCGCAGGTCGACCAGCTCCACGGTGAGGTCGTCCCGCTGCTCCATCCGGTCGACCAGCCACGCCCCGACCTTGTGGGAGAAGCGGCCTGGCCGGGTGGTGCCGAGGATGACCTGGATGTGGGGAACGGGCATGGTGGCTCCTGCGTTCGTGCGACAACCCACCGCCCGAGAGTCAACCAGCGGGATCGCCGGATCCCACGGGAACGATCCGGTCCGGCGCGGCGTCGATGGGCACATGGCGATCAAGATGAAGGCGAAGGTGGCGCTGGTGGCGGCCACGGTGCTGCTGGTGGGTGGGACCTCGGTGGGGGCGGCGCCGCGGGAGCAGCCGCCCCAGGCACCCCCTGAACGGACCCAGGTGATCCCGTTCGACCTCGACGCCTTCGCCGCGTCGATCGCCGACCTGCCGGACCCGCTGCCGGCGCCGCCCACCGACGGCTCCATCGAGTCGTGCCAGGAGGTGGGCGCCCGACCCGCGGTCTACCCGTTGTTCGACGGGCAGACGCTCACCGTCCCGCCGAAGCAGCACGCCCGCCTGTGCGCGGTCCAGGGCCCGGAGGGGCCTCGATGGACGCTGTCGTGGTCGGGCGCCCTCCAGGACCCGGCCGTCCCGGGCACCGGCGGATGGATGGCCTACGGCTTGTGGACCCTGATCGGTTCGGACCAGGGGTGGTTAGCCGGGATGGGGAACCTCGACGAGGGCGCGCAGTTCACCTATCGCCCAGCGGACTGGGGCGGTGGGAACGAGCCGGCCACGCAGCTCGTCATCGACGGTCGCTTCCTCGACCGCAGCAGGTTCCCGTTCGAACCGCCGCCCCCGCTGCAGGTGGAGCAGACGACGTCCACCACCACCGCCGCCGCGGCTCCGTCGTCGGGCACCGCAGCGCCGGCACAGGCCGTGCGGGGCACCCCCGGCTACACCGGCTGACCGGCTCGACCCGGCTGACCGGCTCCGTCCGGCGAACGACGGGCCCGGCCGGGCGGCATCACGGAGGTGCTCTTCCTGGTGGGCGAGACTCCCGGGGTGAGCGATCTCCTCGTCATCAGCGGACCTCCCGGGTCGGGGAAGTCCACGGTGGCCGCCGCCGTCGCGGCGAGCCTCGAGCCGTCCGTCCTGGTCGAGGGCGACGCCTTCTTCGGGTTCCTCCGAGGTGGTACGGACCCGTGGCTCCCCGAGGCCGACGATCAGAACCGGCGGGTGATCGAGGCGGCCGGCGCGGCGTGCGGGCGGTTCGCGGCAGCCGGCCCGACGGTCTACGAGGGCGTGCTCGGCCCGTGGTTCCTCGACGCGTTCCTCCGAGCGACCGGGATCGCCGCCCTCGACTACGTCGTCCTCCTGCCGCCGGTCGCCGTGTGCCTCGAGCGGGTCGCCGACCGGCCCGACCACCCCTTCGCCGACCCCTCGGCCACCGGCCAGGTGCACGGCGACTTCGCCGGCAGCGGCATCGATCCCCGCCATCTGGTGACCGACGGCACCGCCTCGCCGTCCGAGGTGGCCGCGCTGGTGCGGGCCGAGCGCGCGTCGGGCCGGTTCGAGGTGCGGCGGTGAGCCGGGGAAGCGGTCGGCCGAAGGGCCCCGCCGCCGGCGCGATCCTCACCGGGATGATCGTGGGCGAGGCCAAGAAGGGCGTGGTGGTGGAGCTGGGCTCGTCGGAGCTCATCCTGCCCCGGACCCGGTTCGGCGCCGCCGCGGACCGGATCGCCGAGGCCGGGTACGGCGAGCCGGTGACCGTCGAGGTGGTCGACGCAGCCGGGGGAGCCGGTGGTCGGGCCCTCGACCGCGTCGGCATCGACCGGTCGATCCGCCAGCCCCGCCCGATCACCGGCACCCTCCGCCGCATGGGGAGCGGCTTCGTGCTGGAGCCGGCCGATGGCGCGGAGCCGTTCGCCGTGTTCGTCCTCGACCGCCTCGATCCCGACGCCCTCGCCGGCACGGAGCGCCATTGGCTCGTCGGCGCCCCGTACCGGAACCTCCGCTTCATCGAACCCGGCGCATGACCGATCCCCACCCGCCCCGCCCGCTCCACCCTCGAACTTTCGATGGAAGTGGTTGCACCGCAACCGTTCGCATCGAAAGTTCGGAGTGGTTCCGAAGGGTGGTTGCATAGTCATGCACGGATGCGCATAGAGTGGCGGTCATGACGGTACGGGTCGGCATCATCGGAGCATCGGGGTTCACCGGGGCCGAGCTGCTGCGCCTGCTCGCGGCGCACCCCGACCTCGAGCTGGTGTTGGCCACCGGCGACAGCCAGGCCGGAACCGCCGTCGCCGACCTCTACCCGAGCCTCGCGGCGGCGTACCCGGACCTGGTGTTCGCCGAGAACCGTGCCGACCTGGCCGACGACCACGGCCTGGACCTGGTGTTCTGCGGCCTGCCCCACGGCACGTCGCAGGCCATCGTGCCGGCCCTGCTCGACGGCACCCGCACCGTGGTGGACCTCGCTGCGGACTTCCGGCTGAAGGACGCCTCGCTCTACCCGCAGTGGTACGGCGAGGAGCACACCGTCCCGGAGCTGCTGCCCGAGGCCGTGTACGGCCTGCCCGAGTTGTTCCGCACGGACCTCGTCGGCGCCAAGCTCATCGCCACGCCCGGCTGCTACGTCACGACGGCCACCCTCGCCCTGGCCCCGCTGCTGTCGGCCGGGCTGGTGGAGCCCACCGGCATCGTGGTCGACGCGGCGAGCGGCGTGTCCGGGGCCGGGCGCCCGCCCAAGCCCAGCACCACCTTCTGCACCGTCGACGAGGACTTCACCGCCTACGGCGTCCTGAACCACCGCCACACCCCCGAGATCGAGCAGAACCTCTCGTTCGCCGCCGGCAACGCGGCCCAGGTCCTGTTCACGCCGCACCTGGCCCCGATGAACCGGGGGATCCTGGCCACCTGCTACGCCCGGCCCACCCAGGCGGTGACCACCGAGTCCCTGCGGTCCGCACTGCACGAGGCCTACGACGCCGAGCCGTTCGTGGTGGTCCGGGACTCGTCGCCGTCCACCAAGGCCACCCTGGGCTCCCAGCAGGTCCACGTCACCGCCTACGCCGACGACCGCACCGGCTGGGTCGTGGCCATCGCCGCCCTCGACAACCTCACCAAGGGCGCCAGCGGCGGCGCCGTCCAGGCCGCCAACGTCGCCCTCGGCCTCCCCGAGACCGCCGGCCTCCCCACGGTCGGCCTGTACCCATGAACGGAGCACGATGAGCGTCACGGCAGCCAAGGGGTTCGTCGCCTCCGGCATCCACTGCGGGGTCAAGCCCTCGGGCGACCCGGACCTGTCGCTGGTGGCCACGGCCGACGGCCGGCCCGTCCCCGCCGCGGCCGTGTTCACCGACAACAAGATGACCGCGGCGCCGGTGCTCACCTCCGATGCGCACCTGGCCCACACCCGCGGTCAGGCGGCGGCGGTCATCCTCAACTCGGGCAACGCCAACGCGGCCACCGGGGCGCAGGGCAAGGCCGACGCCCAGGCCATGTGCCAGGCCACCGCGGCCGAGCTGGGCTGCGATCCGCACGAGGTGCTGGTGTGCAGCACCGGCCTCATCGGCATCCCGCTGCCCATCGACACGATCCTCGCCGGGGTGCCGGCGCTGGCCCAGGGGCGCAGCGCCGACGGTGACGTCGCCGCGGCCGAGGCCATCCGCACCACCGACACCGCCCGCAAGGTGGCCACGGCGCCGGTCGGCCGGAGCGGCGCCGTCGTCGGCGGCATGGCCAAGGGGGCGGCCATGCTCAGCCCCAACATGGCCACGATGCTGGCCGTGCTCACCACCGATGCCGAGGCCACCAACGACGAGCTCCGGGAGATCCTCCGGGGAGCGGTGTCCACCAGCTTCAACGTGCTGATGACCGACGCCTGCCGCTCCACCAACGACACCGTGATCCTGCTGGCCAGCGGCCAGGCCGGCCCGGTGGACAACGACGCCCTGGCCGTGGCCGTCGGCCAGGTGTGCGCCGATCTGGCCAGCCAGATGGCGGGCGACGCCGAGGGCGCCACCAAGGTGGTGAAGCTCACCGTCACCGGTGCCGCCAGCGACGCCGATGCCGAGGCCGGTGCTCGCCAGATCGCGGCGAGCGCCCTGTGCAAGTGCAGCTGGTTCGGCCAGGACCCGTACTGGGGCCGCCTGGCCAGCGAGCTCGGCGTCGCCGGCATCGAGATGGACCAGGAGAAGGTGGCGGTGGCCTACGGCGGCGTCACCGTGGCCGCCGGCGGCATCACCATCGAGCACGACGAGGCTGCCGTCGCCGACCACATGGCCCAGCGCCACCTCGACATCGTGTGCGACCTGGGCCTGGGCGACGGCACCTTCACCGTCCTCACCAACGACCTCACCCACGAGTACATCGACGAGAACACCGGCGGCAGCTGACCGATGGCGGCGGAGCACGTCACGGTCCGGGCGGCGGACCTGGAGTCGGCGCCCGATGTGCGCAAGCTCGCCGCGCTCCGGTGGGAGTGGCGGCTGGCTCGGGGCGAGCAGCCGCCCCACCCGTTCGAGCACTTCGTGGCCGACCTGGGGGAGTGGTGCCGGGCCCACCGGGACTCCCACCGCGCCTTCCTGGCCGAGACGGTGGACGCAGCCGTGGGCATGGCCTGGTACGGCGCCTACGACCGGGTCCCGGGACCCGAGCTGTGGTTCCGCCGGTCGGGGGCCATCCAGAGCGTCTACGTCCAGCCCGACCACCGAGGCGGAGGCACCGGCGGCCGGCTGATCGACGCGGTCCTCGATGCCGCGCGCGCCGAAGGTCTCGACCACCTGCTCCTGCACCCCACCGAGCCGTCCGTCCCCCTCTACCTCCGTCACGGCTTCGCGCCGCGCGACCGGGCGATGGAGATCGACCTGAAGGCCCGCCGGAACCCGATTGCATAGTCATGCAGGAGTTCGCATAGACTCTCGGGATGGCTGACGAGAGGTACGTGGATCCCGAGGAGCTGGCGGGGGTCGACCCGGCCATGCGCGCCGGGATCCTGGTGGAGGCGCTGCCCTACATCCAGGCGTTCTCGGGCAAGACCGTCGTCATCAAGTTCGGTGGCAACGCCATGGTCGACGACGCGCTGGCCCACTCGTTCGCGGCGGACATCGTCCTGCTGCGGGCCGTCGGCATGAAGCCGGTGGTGGTGCACGGCGGCGGGCCCCAGATCGGCGACCTACTCGACAAGCTCGGCATCGAGACCCAGTTCAAGGACGGCCTGCGCGTCACCGATGCGGACACGCTCGACGTGGCCCGCATGGTCCTCACCGGCAGCGTCAACGCCGACATCGTGTCGGCCATCAACCAGCGCGACCGGGTGGCCGTGGGCCTCTCGGGCGAGGACGCCGGGCTCATCACGGCCCAGCAGCGCCACGTGGACCTGGGCTACGTGGGCGACGTGGTGGAGGTCGACCGCCGCATCCTCGACACGCTCATCGACGCCGACTTCATCCCGGTCATCTCCACCATCGGCTCCGACGAGCACGGCCAGGCGTACAACATCAACGCCGACACCGCCGCCATCGCCATCGCCGCCAACCTGGAGGCGGAGAAGCTCATCTACCTCACCGACGTGCCGGGCGTGCTCACCGACGTGGCCGACCCGTCCACGCTGATCAGCCGGCTCTCCACCGCCCGGGCCATGGGCCTCATCGCCGACGGGGTCATCGCCGGCGGGATGATCCCCAAGGTGGAGGCGTGCCTCGACGCGGTGGCCGACGGTGTCGGCTCCGCCCACATCCTCGACGGCCGCATCCCGCACGTGGTGCTGCTCGAGCTGCTCACCGACGCCGGCGTCGGCACCATGATCACCCGGGCCGACGGAGGTGCCTCGTGACCACGACCAGTCCGCTCATGCCCACCTACCCGCCGCCGGCGGTCACGTTCGTGCGGGGTGAGGGCTCGCGCCTCTGGGACGACGAGGGCAACGAGTACCTCGACTTCCTGAGCGGCCTCGCGGTCACGGGCCTGGGCCACAGCCACCCCGCCGTGGCGGCGGCGCTGGCGGAGCAGTCGCAGGTGCTGCTGCACACGTCCAACCTGTTCGGCACCGTCCCCGGACCTGAGGTGGCGTCCACGCTGGACCGGCTGCTGGGCGGCGGCGGCCAGGTGTTCTTCACCAACTCCGGGGCCGAGGCCAACGAGTGCGCCATCAAGCTGGCCCGCAAGTGGGGCGGCCGGGGCAAGCACGTGGTGGTCAGCGCGCTCGGGTCGTTCCACGGCCGGACCCTGGCCACGCTCCACGCCACCGGGCAGCCCCAGAAGTGGGAGGCGTTCCAGCCGCTGCCCGAGGGCTTCCGGCACGTCGCCTGGAACGACCTCGCTGCGCTCGAAGGGGTGCTCGACCCGTCGGTGGCCGCCGTGCTGCTGGAACCTGTTCAGGGCGAGGGCGGCGTGAACCCCGCCACCGCGGAGTACTTCGCCGGCGTCCGGGAGCTGTGCGACGAGCGGGGGATCCTGTTCATGGTCGACGAGGTCCAGACCGGCCTCGGGCGAACGGGGGAGTGGTTCGGCCACCAGCACTTCGGCGTGGTGCCCGACGTGGTCACCATGGCCAAGGAGCTCGGCAACGGCGTTCCCATCGGCGCCTGCTGGGCGAAGGCCGACGTCGCCGCCGCCTTCCAGGCCGGCGACCACGCCACCACCTACGGCGGCCAGCCGCTGGCCGCCGCGGCCGCCCGTGCCGTGCTGGCCACGATGGAGGCCGAGGACGTGCCCGTGCGGGCCACCAAGGCCGGGGCCACGCTGAGCGCGGCGCTGGCCTCGGATCCCCGCGTGGCCGAGGTTCGGGGCCTCGGCCTGCTCGTCGCCGCCCAGCTGGTCGACGGCCTCGATGCCGGCGCCGTGGCCAAGGCCGCCCTGGCCCGGGGTCTGGTGGTCAACGCCGTCACGCCCACGGCCCTGCGCCTGGCGCCCAGCCTGCTCGTCACCGATGACGAGATCGCCGAGGCGTGCGACCGCCTCGCCGCCGCCTTCTCCGATGTGGAGGCCTCCGCATGACCCGCCACCTGCTCGAGATCGACGACCTCAACCCCGAGGAGCTCCACCAGGTCCTGGACCGGTGCACGTCAGCGCACCCGGTGCACGTGCTCGACGGGCGGGGCGCCGCGCTCATCTTCGAGAAGCCGAACCGCACCCGGAACTCCACCGAGATGGCGGTGGTGGAGCTGGGCGGTCACCCGATCTACCTCACGCCCGACCAGGTCGACATCGACGGCCGGGAGTCGGCCGAGGACGTCGCCCGCACCCTGGCCTGCTACCACTCGGTCATCGCCGCCCGGGTGTTCGACCACACGGTGCTGGAGCGCATGGCCGGGGCGGTCACCATCCCGGTGGTCAACCTCCTGTCGGACCTGAGCCACCCGCTCCAGGCCATCGCCGACCTCCTCACCATCCGCGCCGAGTACGGCCCCGACCTGGCCGGACGCACGATGACCTGGGTCGGCGACTACAGCAACGTGGCCCGCTCGCTCGGCTTCGCCTGCGCCATGCAGGGGATGGGCGTCCGGTTCACCTGCCCCGACGGCTACGCACCACCTGCTGCGGACCTGGAGCGCATGGCCGAGCTGGGTGCCCCGTGGGCCGAGCACGACGACGATCCGGCGGACGCCGGCAAGGGCACGCACGTGCTGGTCACCGACGCCTGGTACTCGATGGGCCAGGAGGCCGAGAAGGCCCTCCGCAAGCCGATCTTCGAGCCGTACCGGGTCGATCGGGCCATGCTCGACCAGGCCGAGCCTGACGCCATCTTCCTGCACTGCCTGCCGGCCCACCGGGGCGAGGAGGTCACCGACGAGGTCCTCGACGGTCCGCAGAGCCGAGTCTGGCCCGAGGCGCAGAACCGCCTCGCCGCCGCCCGCGGTGCGCTGGAGTGGCTGGTGCTCGCCTCGGAGACGGACCGGTGAGCAAGGCGCCCGAAGCGATCCGGCCCACCAAGAACCAGCGCCAGCACCTGGTGGCCAAGCTGCTCTCGCAGCACGCCGTGGCCAGCCAGGAGCAGCTCGTGTCGCTGCTGGCCGACGAGGGCGTGGCCGCCACCCAGGCCACCGTGAGCCGCGACCTCGACGACCTCGGCGCCATCAAGGTCCGAGCTGCGGCGGGGGAGACCGTCTACGCCATCCCCGAGCTGCCCAAGGACCAGCGGGCCCCGGAGGACCACCTCCGGCGCACCCTCGGCGAGTGGGTGGTCGAGGTGGCCTCCTCGGGAACCATCGTCGTCCTGCGCACCCCGCCGGGCACCGCCAACGTCGTCGGATCGGCGCTGGACCGGTCCGGGATGCCCGAGATCATCGGCACCGTCGCCGGTGACGACACCCTCCTCGTCGTGGTGGCCGAAGGCCGCACCGGCGCCCAGGTGGCCGACCAGCTCCGCGAGCTGGCGGGGCTCACCTGAACCGACCCAAGATCACACCAACAACGAAGAACGAAAGAGGAACGAACGTGGCGAAGCGCGTGGTACTGGCCTACTCCGGTGGTCTCGACACCTCCGTGGCCGTGCGCTGGATGATCGAGGAGCTCGGCGTCGAGGTGATCTGCCTCGCCGTCGACGTCGGTCAGGCCTCCGACGACTGGGACGTCGTCAAGGAGCGGGCGAAGGCGGCCGGCGCCCTCGAGGCCATCGTGGTCGACGCCCGCAAGGAGTTCGCCGAGGACTTCGTGGCCCCGGCCCTGAAGGCCAACGCCATGTACGAGGGCCGCTACCCGCTGGTCTCGGCGCTGAGCCGGCCGGTCATCGTCAAGCACCTGGTGGAGACGGCCCGCTACCACGGCGCCCAGGCCGTCGCCCACGGCTGCACCGGCAAGGGCAACGACCAGGTTCGCTTCGAGGTGGGCGTCCGCTCGCTGGCCCCGGACCTGGAGGTCATCGCCCCCGTCCGCGGGTGGGGCATGACCCGCGAGGACTCGATCCTCTACGCCTACGACCACGACATCCCGATCGTCGCGACGAAGGAGAAGGTGTACTCCATCGACGACAACCTCTGGGGCCGGGCCATCGAGTGCGGCGAGATGGAGGATCCGTGGGCCGTGCCGCCGCAGGGCGTGTGGCTGCTGACCAAGCCCACCGAGACCGAGCCCCGCGACGTGGTCATCGGCTTCGAGCAGGGGACCCCAGTCTCCATCGACGGCGAGCCGCTCGGCATGCTCGAGATCATCGAGCAGCTCAACGAGATCGTCGGCTCGTACGGGTGGGGCCGGATCGACATGGTCGAGAACCGGCGGGTCGGCATCAAGAGCCGGGAGACCTACGAGTGCCCGGCGGCGCTGGCGCTCATCCTCGCCCACAAGGACCTGGAGTCCATCTGCCTGGAGCGCGACCTGGACCGGGAGAAGGCTCGCATCGAGCCCCGCTACGCCGAGCTCATCTACGACGGGCTGTGGTTCAGCCCGCTCAAGGAGTCGTTCGACGCGTTCGTCGACAAGAGCCAGGAGTTCGTCACCGGTGAGGTGCGCCTGCGCCTCAGCCCGGACTCGTGCACCGTCACCGGCCGCCGCTCGGAGCACTCGCTCTACGACTACGAGCTGGCCACCTACGACGCCGACGACTCGTTCCGCCACGAGGACTCCGCTGGCTTCGTCCGGCTCTGGGGCCTCGGCCTGCAGACCTGGTCGCAGCGGCAGGCCTCCAAGCGGCCCACCAACTGATGACCGACCTCACCGAGGGCGACGGCAAGACGCTGTGGCACGGCCGGTTCGCCGACGGGCCGGCGGAGCAGCTGCTCGCCTACACCGTCTCGCTCCCGTACGACCAGCGCCTCGCCCCCGACGACATCGCCGGGTCGCGAGCGCACGTCCGGGGCCTGGTGCGCGGCGGCCTGCTCGACGGTGACGAGGCGGCGGCCATCTTCGCCGCCCTCGACCAGGTCGAGGAGGAGCTGGCCTCGGGCACCTTCGAGTTCGGTCCGTCCGACGAGGACATCCACACGGCGGTCGAGCGCCGGGTCACCGAGATCGCTGGTGCCGCCGGCGGCAAGATCCACACGGGTCGCAGCCGCAACGACCAGGTGGCCACCGACCTCCGGCTCTACACCAAGCGCTCCCTGCTCCAGGTGGCCGAGTCCGTGCTGGCCCTCCAGCAGGTATTGCTGGCGCGGGCCGACGCCGCCGGCGACGCGTACCTGCCCGGCTACACGCACCTCCAGCGGGCCCAGCCGGTCCAGCTCCGCCACCACCTGCTGGCCCACGGCTGGTCGCTGGCCCGCGACGTCGACCGCCTGCTCGACACCCACAAGCGCACCGACGTGTCGCCGCTCGGCGCCGGCGCCCTGGCCGGCTCGTCCCTGCCGCTCGACCCGTCGGGCACGGCGGCCGACCTCGGCTTCGGGAACGTCTTCGACAACTCGCTCGACGCCGTCAGCGACCGCGACTTCGTGGCCGAGGCCCTGTTCGACCTGGCGCTCCTCGGTGTCCACCTCTCCCGCATCGGCGAGGAGGTGTGCCTCTGGGCGTCCGACGAGTTCGGCTTCCTGAAGCTCGACGACACCTACAGCACCGGCAGCTCGATGATGCCGCAGAAGAAGAACCCCGACATCGCCGAGCTGGCCCGAGGGAAGAGCGGCCGCCTCATCGGCCACCTCACGGGCCTGCTCACCACGCTCAAGGGCCTGCCGCTCACCTACAACCGGGACCTCCAGGAGGACAAGGAGCCGCTGTTCGACGCCGTCGACCAGATCGTCCTGGCCCTGGCCGCCATCAGCGGACTGCTGGCCACGTCCACCTTCGTGACCGACCGCATGGCCGAAGCGGCCGACTCCCCGTACGCCGCGGCCACCGATCTGGCGGAGCTGCTCGTCGAGGGCGGCATGCCGTTCCGGGAGGCCCACGCCGTGGTGGGGGAGATCGTCCGCCGCGCGCTCGACGGCGAGGCCTCCATGGCCGAGCTCGTGGCCGCCGACCCCCGCCTGGGCGAGGCCGGGGCCGCCATCTTGGAGCCCGGCGTGTCCGTCACCCGCCGCACCACCCGCGGCGGCGCCGGTCCGGTCCCGGTGGCCGCCCAGCTGGAGCGGTTCCGCACCCGGCTGGCCGACGACGCGGTCCGGATCGCCGATGCCTGAGGGGGCGTGGCCGTTCCGGGAGCGGATCAAGGTCCGCTACCAGGAGGTCGACCTCCAGAACGTGGTGTTCAACGCCCACTACCTGGGCTTCTGCGACATCACCAGCGCGGCCTGGATGCACCAGGCCATCGGCTGGACCGGCGTCGACGACACCATCGACTGGATGCTCGTGAAGGCCACCGTGGAGTGGCAGGGCTCCGCCACCTACGGCGACACCCTCGACGTCGACTGCGGCATCGCCCGCTGGGGCACCACCTCGTTCGACGTCGCCTACCGCGGCACGGTCGCCGACGCCCCGGTCTTCACCGCCACCATCACCTACGTCTGCGTCACCCCTGGCACCAAGGACCCCACCCCCGTTCCCGCCCGCATGCGCGAGGCGCTGGGGGCCATCCCGGTCTGAACGGGTTCCGGCGTCCGTCGGCGGTGCTCCCTAGGATCGGTCGACCATGCTGCTGCTCGAGAACCCGGTCCGCGACTACGCGTGGGGCGCGCCCGACGGGCTGGCGGGACTGGTGGGAACGCAGCCCAGCGGGGGGCCGGAGGCCGAGCTGTGGGTGGGCACGCACCCGGGCGCGCCGTCCGTGGTGGTCGGTGGCGAGCACGACGGCCGCACCCTCGCCGACATCGTGGCCGACGACCCGGCACGCTGGCTCGGGCCGGATCTGGCGGACGCCGGGCACACGGCCCTGCCGTTCCTGCTGAAGATCCTGGCCATCGGCCGGCCGCTGTCGCTCCAGGCCCACCCGTCGCAGGAGCAGGCCGTAGCCGGGTTCGCGCGGGAGGACGCCGCCGGGGTCCCCATCGACGCCCCCGACCGCAGCTACAAGGACGCCAGCCCCAAGCCCGAGGCGCTGATCGCCCTCACGCCCACGTGGGCGATGTGCGGGTTCCGCGCCCCGATCGAGGCGGCCAACCTGCTCGCCGGCCTCGGCATCGCCGGCTTCGACCCGCTGATCGAGGCGCTCGCGTCGGGCGGCGACGACGGGCTGCGCACGGTGCTGGGCTGGCTGCTCCGGCTCCACGGATCGGCCCGCGACGAGGTCGCGCAGCAGGTCGCCGCCGCGGTCGCCTCGGTCTGGGGCGACGACCTCGACGATCCCCGCACCTGGGTCCAGCGCCTCGTCCGCACCTTTCCGGGCGATCCCACCGCGGTGGCGCCCCTGCTGCTCAACGTGGTGCGCCTGGAACCGGGGGACGCGGTCCACCTGCCGGCGGGCAACCTCCACGCCTACCTCGACGGTGCGGGCGTCGAGATCATGGCGGCGTCGGACAACGTGCTGCGCGGAGGGCTGACCCCCAAGCACATCGACGTCGACGAGCTGCTGTCGGTCCTGCGCTTCGAGCCCGGGGTCCCCACCGCCCCGGCCCGGACCGCCACCGAGGGCGTCACCACCTACGACGCCGGCGAGCGGTCGTTCGCCCTCGCGGCCATCGACCCCTCGGCCGGCCCGGTCGAGCTGCTCGCCTCGGCCCCGACGCTGCTGCTCGCCACCGGTGGTCCGGTGACCGTCACCCAGGGCGGCCAGGACCTCGCCCTCGACCACGGGCGTGCCGCCTACCTGCCGCCCTCGGCCGAGCCGGTCACCGCGCTGGGGAGCGGGCGCCTCTGGTGGGGCACCACCGGAGCGGGCCTGCCCCGATGAGCCGGGGCCGGCGCCTCCGTCGGTCCTTCTACGCCCGCGACCCGCTCGCGGTGGCGCCGGAGCTGCTCAACAAGGTGCTGGTGCACGGCCACCGGGCCGGTCGCATCGTGGAGGTCGAGGCGTACCGCGGCACGGACGATCCGGCCAGCCACGCCTACCGGGGTCCGACGCCCCGGACCGAGGTCATGTTCGGCCCGCCGGGGCACCTGTACGTGTACTTCACCTACGGCATGCACTGGTGCGCCAACGCCGTGACGTCGCGCGATGGCGAGGCCGGTGCGGTGCTGATCCGGGCCCTGGCCCCGCTCCAGGGCATCGACGAGATGCGGACCGCCCGCCCGGCGGCCCGGCGGGACGTCGATCTGGCCAACGGTCCGGCCAAGGCCTGCCAGGCGCTGGGTATCGACGGTGGCCACGACGGTGCCGATCTGGTCACCGCGGACCGGCGGCTCGCCATCGTCGACGACGGCACCGCTCCACCGGCCGAGCCGCTCACCGGTCCTCGCGTCGGCATCTCCGTCGCCACCGAACGACCGTGGCGATTCAGCGTCCCGGACGATCCGCACCGCTCCAAGCCGTGGTGATCGCTCCACCGTCCGCTAGGCAGGACCCGTGACGCCGTTCGAACGCATCCCCGCCGGCGACGGGCGCCTCGTCGCCTCCGACGACCTCGCCGTGGCCGCCGAGCACCTCGCCATCGCGGCCGTGACGTCGTCCGAGGCGGCGCAGCACCGCGACGAGGTCGTGGCCTTCGTCGCCGCCAACCCCGATGCCGCGCACCGGGCCAACACGGTCGGCCACCTCACCGGCTCAGCCCTGGTGGTCGACGCGTCGGGGGAGCGCACCCTCCTGATGCTCCACCGCAAGCTCGGCCGCTGGTTCCAGCCCGGGGGCCACGCCGACGGCGACACCAACCTCCCCGCCGTCGCACTCCGGGAGGCCCAGGAGGAGACCGGCATCGACGACCTCGCCGTGATCGTCCCCGCCATCGACATCGACATCCACGAGGTCCGTCCGCCGAAGGAGGGGCCCCACCTCCACCTGGACACCCGGTACCTCGTCCTGGCCCCGCCCGGGGCTCTGGAGCACGCCAACGAGGAGTCCCTGGCCCTGCGGTGGGTCACCGAGGACGAGCTCGACGAGCTGGACCCGCCGGTGGACGACAGCACCCGCCGGCTCGTCCACCGGGGTCTGGCCGTGGCCCGGGAGCTGCGGGCCGGCTGACGGGTCAGGAAGGCCGGACGGCCAGGGCCGTCAGCCGACGTCGCCCGGCGTGTCGCACGCCGGGATGTCGTTCACCTGGGTGAAGACCTGGATGGTCTTGTCGACCGAGTCCCCGAACTTGCTCCGGCTGAGGAGGAGCTGGGCGTTGTCCTGCGTGCGGAGCCGGGCGGCGTAGTCCTCGCGGTCGCCCAGGTACGTGCGCCAGTCTGCGATCCACCCCTTCATGGACACCGCGGCATCCCCGCTGGTGGGGGCGGCGGCCTCGACCTCGTCGATGAACTGCCCGACCAGGACGTTGGCGTCGTCGAGCACATCGGCCCGCTGGGCCTGGGTGGTCATGTCGGCGGCGTTGGGGAGCTCGTCGAGCTGGTCCCGCAGGCCCTGGCACTGGTCCTCCAGCGCGGCGGCGTAGTCGCGGTCCTCGAGGTAGTCCGGGTTGGTCCGCTTGGGGGCACCCGAGAAGATCCACACCCAGAAGATGACCATGGCCACCACGGCACCGATGGCGAGCGCCCGGCCCCACGTGAAGCCCATGCGGTAGGGGCCCTCCGACTCGGTGGTCGGGGACGGCTTCTTGGGCGTCCGGACATCGGCCATGGGCCCAGCCTCGCCGGTCGGCGACCCACCGGTCCAAACCTGGCGGAACGATGTCGTGGCGGACCGTCCCGTCATGCGACGATGGCGCCCATGACCGACGCCACCCTCCTGCAGGACCTCGAGGACCGGGGCCTGGTCCAGGAGTGCACCGACCGCGACGGCCTCGCCGCCCGCATGGCCGAGGGGCCGATCACCGTCTACAACGGCTGCGATCCC
>CALANQ010000154.1 GCA_937926025.1 uncultured Acidimicrobiales bacterium | reverse complement strand
GCGGGCCGGGGTCGCATCGACGCCCACGAGACGTAAGCCGCGGGGATCGCCAGGACTCCCAGCGCGATCAGCAGGCGGCGGAGGCGACGGCGGCGGGCCTCGGGCCGGGCCAGCTCGGCGGGGAGCGGGACGGCCAGCGGCTGCTGGACGTGGGCCAGGCAGCGGCCGAGGAGGTCGGCGACGTCGTCGGCCGAGGCGAAGCGGCCGGCTCCCGGGCCCCGAGGTTCGCCGGGTCGATGCTCGTGTAGTGGATGGGCTGTCGGGGCAGGACGCAGCCGTCTCCGACGAGGTGGGCGAGGAGCACCAGCTCGTCGCTGTCCATCGGCTTCGCGTTCATCGCCGTGTCGAGCCGACGGGGAACGGCGATGCGGGCACCGGGGTGGAGGTCTTCGAGGTGGCGCCATCCGTCGACGGTGCGGAAGCGGTGGTTGGCGGTGGCTTCGATGGAGCGGCCCGAAGACAGGGTCATCCGGAAGACCGGCTTCACACCGCTCGGGAACGCATGCGTGAGCAGCGAGGGGACCAGGCGGAAGCGATCGTCGAGGCTCCAGACCGGCAGGTTGCGAGCATCCGACTCGATGAGCTCACCCAAGGTGATCTCGGTGTTGGTGTCGGCCCGGAGCAGCTTCGTGCCAGCGGTCAGGCAGCCCGATTCACGGAGGTCGGAGAGCATGGGGCGCTTGTCGGCTCGCTGCTCCAGGCCACGGTTCAGCTGGGCGAGGGCGACCACCGGGCACTGGAGCTCACGGGCGAGGATCTTCAGACCACGGCTGATCTCGGCCACCTCGGTCTGGCGGTTCTCAGCGCGGGCGTTGCCGGTCATCAGCTGGATGTAGTCGACCACGATCATGCCCAGCGGGCCGACGCGGGACTGGAGGCGGCGGGCCTTGGCCCGGATCTCCATGACGGGGACGTTGGGGTTGTCGTCGATCCACAGCGGCGCCTCACCCATGCGGCCGATGGCGTGGCTGATGCGGCTCCAGTCGTCGTCGGTCAGGCGGCCGTTGCGGACCTTGGTGGAGTCCACCCGGGCCTCGGAGCACAGCAGGCGCTGGGACAGCTCCACGCGGCTCATCTCCAGCGAGAAGAACAGCACCGGCCGCTGCTCCTCGATGGACGCGTGGCCCGCCATGCCCATGGCGAAGGAGGTCTTGCCCATGCCGGGACGGGCGCCGATGACGATGAGGGCGTTGGGCTGGAGGCCCGACGTGAGCTCGTCGAAGTCGAAGTAGCCGGTGGGCGTGCCGGTGATGGAGTCGCCGCGGTCGTAGAGCGCCTCCAGGTTGTCGACGGTCTGGTCCAGCAGGTCGTGGAGGCGGGACATGGAGTCCGTCTGCCGGTGCTGGGCGATCTCGAAGACGAGGGTCTCGGCCCGGTCGATGGCCTTGGGGACGTCGTCGGGGACGTCGTAGCCCATCTCGGCGATCTCGCCGGCGACGCCGATGAGGCCGCGCAGCAGCGAGTGCTCCTCGACGATCTTGGCGTAGCGCGACGCGCTCGAGGTGGCCGGCGTGGCCGACTGCAGGTTGATCAGCGCCGGCGGACCGCCGATGGCGTCGAGCAGGTCGTGGCGAGACAGCTCGTCGGCCACGGTGACGGGGTCGACGGGCTCGCCGCGGGCCGACAGCGAGGTGATGGCCTCGTAGATGTGCCCGTGGGCGGGCTTGTAGAAGTCCGAGGGGGCGACGGACTCGGAGGCGATGTCGATGGCCGTGCGCGAGAGCAGCATGGCGCCCAGCAGGGATTCCTCGGCGGCGAGGTTGTGGGGCGGCACGCGGCCGCCCGACCCGCCGGAGCTCGGTCGGGACCCGCCACCGCCACCACCGCCACCGCCACCGGAGCGGCGCGGCGGTTCGTCGTCGTAGAACGGTTCGTCGTCGAACGGCGGGGCATCGCTCATCGGGGTCTACTCTCGGCCAGATCGCCTGTGGATAACGAGTCCTTGTTGCCTGTGGATCGCCTGGGGATTTCGGCGCTACGCAGCGGAGGCGACCGGTGACCCTCCGCACGACCCGGCTCCGGCGGCGGCGATGCTGCCTCCAGCAAGCACAACGGTTCGGGGCGCGTCGAAGCTGCGGTCACGGCGATCGGACCCGATCGCCGAGGTCGGCCACGCACGGTGAACGACCTGTGGATAGCTGTGGATACCTGGGGATGGACCGCTGCCTGCCCGCCGGCACGGGTGCCGACGGGCAGGTCAGAGGGCAGATCAGGCGGGGACGACCTCGACCGTGACCGGGAACTCCACGTTGGCGTGGAGCTTCAGCGGCACCAGGTGGGTGCCGACGGTCCGGATGGGCTCGTCGAGGTGCAGCTGCTTGCGGTCGATCTCGACACCGGTCTGGGCGACGACGGCATCGGCGATGTCGGCCGTGGTGACCGAGCCGAACAGCTTCTCGTCGGCACCGACGCGGGCCTCGATGGTGACCGGCGACGACACCAGGGTCTTGGCGACCTCTTCGGCCGCCGCCCGCTCGGCGGCGTCCTTGATGTCACGGGAGCGACGCATGCCTTCGGCCTGCGCCTCGGCCCCGGCGGTGGCCAGGAAGGCCAGGCCGCGCGGGAGGAGGAAGTTCCGGCCGTAGCCGTTGGTGACGTCGATGACGTCACCCTTGTTGCCGACGCCCTTGACGTCGGTGCGCAGGATGACTCGCATCAGGCCTCGGCCTCCGCGGTCTCCAGCTCCTCGGTGCCGAACTCCTCGCCACCGAACTCCTCACCGAGCTCCTCGCTGCCGCTGGGGGGCGGGGCGGTGGGACGCGGCGGCGGGCCGTCGGCGCGGATGCCGCGCTCGCCGCCACGCTCGCCGCCACGACCGCCGCGCTGCTGGGTGACGCGGCTGGCGTACGGGAGCAGCGCCATCTCGCGGGCGTTCTTGATGGCCATGGCGATGGTGGCCTGCTGCTGGGCGTTGTTGCCGGTGACGCGACGGGCACGGATCTTGGCCCGGTCGGACATGAAGCGGCGGAGCAGGTTGACGTCCTTGTAATCGACGTAGTCAACCGACTCCTGGCTCAGGATGCTGACCTTCTTCTTGGAGCGGCGCGCGTTGTCCTTGTTCTTGGCGCGCTTGGGCTTGGGTGCCATCAGAACGGTTCCTCGTTGTCGTAGGGGGAGGGCTCGTTGGCGACGGGACGCCCGCCGCCACTGGGTGCGCCGCCGCCACTACCGGCCTGGCTGCGCTCGATTCGGTTCACGGTGGCCGTGGCCCACCGCAGGCTGGGGGCGACCTCGTCGGCCACGACCTCGACCTTGGATCGCTTGTCGCCGCTGTCGGTCTCCCAGGACCGCTGCTCCAGGCGTCCGGTCACGATGACGCGGGTGCCCTTCTGCACGGACTCGGCCACGTTCTCGGCCATCTGGGACCAGCACTTCACGTCGAAGAAGGAGGTCTGCTCCTCCCACTCGTTGTTCTGGCGGTTCTGCCAGCGTCGGTTGACCGCCAGGCCGAAGGTGGCGACGGTCTGCCCCGACGGCGTGTAGCGGATCTCGGGATCGCGGGTCACGTTGCCCACGAGCGTCACGGTGTTGTCCATGGTGTCCTCCTGGTCACCCGGCGGCTTCGGCCGGGGCCGGGGCCCCCAGGAGACCGCGGCGGTGCGCCTCGGCATCGGGGAGCCGGATGATCTTGTGGCGGACGACATCGTCCGCGAGGCGCAGGTTGCGGTCGACGTCGTCGAGCGCGCCCGGCTCGGCCTCGATCTCGAACACCACGTAGAACCCTTCGGTCTTGTGGTTGATCTCGTAGGCGAAGCGGCGGCGGCCCCACTTGTCGGTCTTGGCGACGGTGCCGCCGGCCGACTCGATCTGGGCCGTGGCCTGGTTGATCACACCTGCAACAGCGGACTCCTCGAGGTCGCCGTCGCAGATCACCATCATTTCGTAGGCTCGCATCGCGAGCATCACCTCCTGGACCCGGTCTCACCGGGGCCCCTGTGCCGTTGTGGCGATGGGGCAAGGGCTTCAATTGGACCGTTCGAACCTAGCGGACCGACGGTGCCCGGACCTCATCGACGCCCATCTTCCCCAGGGGGTGTGACACTCCGAGCGGGAGCGGGGTCGCGGGAGGGGCCCGCGTCAGGTGCCGCCGCCGGCCAGGGGACACCGCCGGGCGTAGATGTGCAGACGGGATCCGGTCTCGACGCCGATGTCACGGAGCTGGCCCTGGGGCACCTCGATGGCGTACTCGAAGACGCCGTTCGCCGGATACGTCGGGCAGTCGGGGCTGTCGCTGCACGGCTCCATGTCGGCCGTGGAGACCAGCACGCCCTCGCCGTCGAAGAAGGCGATGGAGAGCGGCATCGGGGTGTTGCGCATCCAGAAGGCGCCGGACTGCTCCGCCTGGTACTCGAACAGCATCCCGTCGTAGCCGCCGAGGTCCTCGTCGGTGACCTCCATCAGGCCGCGCTCGCGCTGCTCGGGGTCCAGGGCGGACAGCAGGCACAGCTGGCAGACCCGCCCGTCCGGCGCGGTGACCTTCACGAGGACCTCGCCGAAGCCGGCCAGCGGCGTCCGGCCCCCGACCTCGGGGCCGACCCCGTCGCCGATGCCGCCGGAGCCGACCGGTGCCGTGGTGCCGGCGTCGAGGTCCGGCGCGGTGACCTCCACCACCAGGGAGGTGGAGGTGGTGGCGGCCGCACCGTCGTCGGACCGGCCCTTGATCAGCGAGGCGGCGACGAGGGCGACGCCCACCAGCAGGCAGGCCGCCCCGATGAGCAGGCCGACCGACGGCCCGGACCGTGCCGGAGCCGACGCACCAGCATCGGCAGCGTCGGCAGCGTCGGAGGACGCGGCTCCATCGGAGGACGCGGCGGGGTCCGCCGGGTCCGACCCCTCGGGCCCGTCAGACGGGTCGGCAGATGACGGTGGGGCGTCGATCGGACCACGGTACCCGGGGCACCGCGGCCCGACCGGCCGCCCGCAGACCTCGGACGATCAGGCCGGCCGGCCGTAGAGGCCCAGCGTCTCGGCCGCTTCGGCCGACAGGTGGTACGACTCGGCGGCCGACGGGAACGCACCCGACCGGACGTCGGCGGCGTAGGCGGCCACGCCGTCCACGGCCGCCGACTTGAGGTCGGCGTAGCGGCGGACGAACTTCGGGGTCATGCGGTCCTCGATGCCGAGGACGTCGTGGTACACGAGCACCTGGCCGTCGCAGTCGTCGCCAGCACCGATGCCGATGATCGGCACGTCGACCGCGGCGGTCACCAGCGAGGCGACCTCGGTGGGCACGCCCTCGAGCACGATGGCGAAGCAGCCGGCGTGGGCCAGGGCCTTGGCGTCGGCCACCAGGGCCATGGCGGCGTCGGTCTCCTTGCCCTGCACCTTGAAGCCGCCCATGGCGTGCACGGACTGCGGGGTGAGGCCGAGGTGGCCCATCACCGGGATCTCGGCGTCGATGAGCGCCTCGATCATGGGGAGGCGCTTGCGGCCGCCTTCGAGCTTCACGCACTCGCCGCCGGCGCGGATCAGCTGGGCGGCGTTGCGGACGGTGTCCTCGGTGGACACGTGGTAGCTCATCCAGGGCAGGTCGGCCACGATCAGCGGCCGGGGCTTGGCCCGGGCGACAGCGGCGGTGTGGTGGGCGAGGTCGTCGACGGTGACCTGGAGGGTGTCCTCGTAGCCCAGGACCACCATGGCCACGGAGTCGCCGACCAGGATCAGGTCGACGCCGGCCTCATCGGCCACGCGGGCGCTGGGGGCGTCGTACGCGGTGACCATCACCAGCGGCTCGGCACCGTTGCGGACCTTGCGGTTCCGCACGGCCGGCACGGTGATCGGCGCGCGGGAAGGAGCGGGGGAAGGGGACGTCGAGCTCATGGTGAGCCTCCTTGCTGATCCGTCCAGTGCCCTTCGGCTACCGGCGGTGTGCCCACCGTAGAACCGCGCGCGGGCACCGATCCATTCCACGGAGGCGCCCGGTGGCGTCCGCCGAGCCGGGTCGGTGGCGGCGTCGGCGGCGGGGTCGCCCGGTACGGTGGCGGCCATGAGCGACCGGTGCGATTCGTGTGGTGACGACGGGCCCGACCTGGCCACGGTGCAGCGCATCTACGTGGTGTTCGACGAGCAGCACCAGCCGGCGGACCACCGCCTGGCCGACGAGTTCGAGACCTGGTGCGCCGTGTGCCGGGTGACCTACCCGCACCAGGAGGTCAGCGGCGAGGACTGAGGCGCTCCGCCCGGAGCGCCCGGCGGATCAGCCGCCGCCCTTGCCCTTGCCCTGACCGTTCCCGTTGCCGTCGCCCGTCCCCGTCCCGGTGGCCGGCGCCGTGGTGGCGGGGGTGGTGGCCGGCACCGTGGTGGGGGGTGCGGTGGTGGGCGGCGCCGTGGTGGCGGGGGCCGTGGTCTGCGGCACGGTGGCCTGCGGCTGGGTGGTCTGGGTGGTGGTGCGGGGCGTGGTGCTCTGCGTGGTGCCCGCCGACGATTCGCCGGAGGTGATCGCCCCCGACTGGCCCAGGTTCGGGTCGAGCGTCTCGCCGTCGCCGATGAGCTCGGCGTCGTACTCCTTGAAGTCCCCGGTGTCGAAGTCCGCGGTGGCGGCCTGCATGAACTTCCGCCAGATCTCCGCGGGCAGGTTGCCGCCCTGCACCTTGAGGCCGTGGACGTCGTCCATGGGTTGGAGCGTGTCGACGTAGCCCATCCAGACGGCGGCGGTGAGCTTGGGCGTGTAGCCCACGAACCAGGCGTCGTTGTTGTTCTGGGTGGTGCCGGTCTTGCCGGCGGCGGGACGCCCGATGGCGGCGGCCTTGCCGGTGCCGCCGTCGATGACCTGCTGGAGGGCGTAGGTCACGCGGGCGGCCTGGATCTCGGTGAGCGCCTGCTTGGACTCGGGGGTGTACGTCTTGACCACGCCGTTGGGGAACTCGACGCGGGTGACGGCGATGGGCGACTTGGCCATGCCCTGGTTGGCCAGGGTGGAGTAGCCGGCGGCCATGTCCAGCACGGACACCTCGCCGCCGCCCAGCACCAGCGCGCACACCGGATCGAGGTCGGCGGAGACGCCCATGTCCTGCGCCATGGTCACCACGTCGGGCGGGGTCATCTTCACCATGAGCTGGGCGTAGACGGTGTTGGTGGAGTTCTTGGTGGCCGAGACCAGCGAGATCGGCGCGCCCGGACCGCCGCGGACGTTCCACGCCTTGCCCCC
>CALANQ010000153.1 GCA_937926025.1 uncultured Acidimicrobiales bacterium | reverse complement strand
TGCAGCGCATCCGGGCCGGGGTCCCCGCCTGGGGCGCCGAGCTCGACGAGGACACCATCCCGGCCACGGTCGGCCAGTGGGTGATCGACGCCTCGGTCAGCTTCACGAAGGGCTGCTACACCGGCCAGGAGCTGGTGGCCCGCATCGACAGCCGGGGCGGCAACGTGCCCCGGCACCTCATGGGGATCGTGGTCGACGGTCCGCCGCCCGCTCGCGACGCCGTCGTGACCGTCGATCGGCGATCCATCGGCGACATCACCAGCAGCGCCCTCGACCACGCCTCGGGGGCCACCGTGGCGCTGGCGTTCGTGAAGCGCAGCGTCGATCTGGCCGACGGCGGCACGCCGGTCGAGGTGGCCGGGGTCCCGGCCACGCTGGTGACCCTGCCGATCGCCTGACCCGGCTCAGCCCGGCGGCGAGGACGAGGGCGAGGGCGAGGGCGAAGGCGGCGGGGGCAGGGCGATCACGAACCGGGCGCCGCGGCCGTCGTCGGTGGCGGGCGACTCCGCCCACACCCGGCCGGCCATGCCGGTGACCAGCTCCCGCACGATGGCCAGGCCCAGGCCGGTGCCACCGACCTCCCGCTCGGGTCGGCGGTCCGCGACGTACAGCCGGTCGAACACGGCCGCCACCTCGTCCGGGGCCAGGCCGGGACCGTCGTCGGCCACCTGGATCTGCACGCCGCCGTCGGGCCCGACGCGGGTCTCCACCACCACGGCCGACGCCGCGTACTTGGTGCCGTTCTCCAGCAGGTTGGCGATGCACTGGGCCAGCCGGTCGGGGTCGATGACGGCCACGGCGGTCTGCTCCGGGTCGATCACCCGGAAGCGGAGGCCCGCCGCCTCCGCCGTGGGCCGGAAGCCCTCGGCCGCCTCGGTCACCACCTCCGCGACGGCCAGCGGGCGGAGGTCGAGGCGGAACTCCCGGGCATCGAGGCGGGCCAGGTCCAGCAGGTCGGCCACGAGGCGGCTGAGGCGCTGCGACTCGCTGCTGATGACGCGGGCGGCGCCGACCGGATCCGAGGCGGTGCCGTCGGTGATGGCGTCCGCATAGCCCCGGATCGACGTCAGCGGGGTGCGCAGGTCGTGCGAGATCGACAGCAGGAACTGGCGCTCCAGGCCCTGGCTGTGGGCCAGGCTCGTCGCCATGGCGTTGATGGAGCGGGTCAGTTCCGCCACCTCGTCGTGATCGGTCACCGCCGGGTCGGGGAGGCGGGTGCCGAGGTCGCCGCCTGCGATCTGGACGGTGGCCTGCTGGGCGTTGCGCAGCGGGCGGGTGAGGGTGTCCGACAGCCAGAACGCCACCGCGGCGCCGACGGCCAGGGCCGCACCGCCGCCCAGCAGGAACCACCCCACTGGCAGCCGCGGTGCCTCGGACGTGCGGGTGATGACCACCGTGACCACGCTGCCGCGCACGCCTTCGGCGCTGGACGCCGCCCACGTGATGTCGCCGCGCCGGCCGCTGGTGGTGGTGCCCGCCTCGATGGTGGACGTGTTCACGTCGGCGCTGGTCACGCCGTCGGGCAGCTCGCCCCGCAACCCCCCCGCCGGCCCGACCACCAGCACCGAGATGCCCTCGAGCCGCAGCCCGGACACGAGCTTGCGCTGGACCACCGTCGCGGACTGGGCCTGGGCGGTGGTGGACGTGATCAGCCCGACCAGGCTGGCGGCCTCGGTGCGGAGGCTGGCCTCGGTGGTGCGGTGCGCTTGGCGCCGGAGGAGCAGGTACGTGCCCGTGCCCGACAGGGTCAGCGCCAGGATGACCGTGGCGAGGATGCCGAGCAGCAGGCGGCGGCGCACGTCAGTCCAGCCGGTAGCCGACGCCCCACACCGTGGTGAGGGGGAGCGGGTCGCCGAGCTTCTTGCGGAGCTGGCGGACGTGCACGTCGACGGTGCGCTCGTCGCCCACCCAGCCCTCGCCCCACACGCCGTCGAGGAGCTGCTGGCGCGACAGCACCTGACCCCGGTGGGCGCCGAGGTGGGCGAGCAGGTCGAACTCCCGGGCGGCGAGGGCCACCACCTGGCCGCCGGAGCGCGCTTCGCGGCGCACCGGGTCGATCTCCACCCCGCCCGCCACCACCACCGAGGACGGGGCTCGGTCGGGGTCGGCCCGCCGGAGGATGGCCTGCACCCGCACCACCAGCTCCCGGGGGGAGAACGGCTTCACCAGGTAGTCGTCGGCGCCGACCTCGAACCCGTGGATCCGGTCCTCCTCGCCGTCGCGCGCCGTGAGCATCAGGATCGGGACCTGCGAGTGGGTGCGCAGCGCGCGGCACACGTCGTACCCGTCGAGCTCGCCGGCCAGGCCGACGTCGAGGACCACGAGGCTCGGCGGCCGCGCTCGCACCAGGTCCAGGGCCCGTTCGCCCCGGTCTGCGAGCGACACCCGGAACCCGGCGTCGCGCAGGTAGAGCTCCACCAGGTTGGCGATGTTGGTGTCGTCCTCGACGACCACGACGGTGGGCTCGGCGCTGCTCACCGGCCCATCGTGGCACCGATCCATGAGGACTCCGTGAGCACCCGGCGACCGCTCGCCGAGCGGTCCGCGAGGCCGATCCGTCGGGCAGGGTCCACCCGAACCGTACGATCAGTGGTCGGTGAACCACTACGAGGTGCTCGGGGTCGATCCCGCGTGCGACGCCAGCGACGTGCGTCGGGCCTACCTGGCCGCAGCGCGCCGGTACCACCCGGACTTCCACGCCGACGCCGACGACGTCACCCGGTCCCGCAACGCCCGCCGCATGCAGGAGCTGAACCAGGCGTGGGAGGTGCTGGGCGACCGCTCGGCCCGCGCCGCCTACGACCGCTCGCTGGCGACGGCCGCGGATCCCGGCGTCGCCCGTCGGGCGGCACGGGAGCCGGGCTCGGGGCCCGAGGTGCCGGCCGGCAAGGGCTGGACGCCGCGAGCCGACGACACCGGGTGGATGTCGGACTTCGACGCCTGGGCCGACGAGCACGACGAGCTGCCGCCCGACGTGCCCCGGTCGCCCCGCCGCAAGGCCGTGACCCTGCTGCCCATCGGGCTGTTCGCGGCGGCGCTGGTGTGCGGCTTCGTGGGGCTGGTCGTCCAGCTCGACGAGCTGGTCGCGCTGGCCGCCGTGTGCGTGATCCTCGCCGGCGGCCTGTTCGTGATGCTGCCGATGTACGAGATGTCGAGGGGTCGACGGCGCTGACCGGGCGGTACCGTCGGGCGGTGGCCACCTACCTCGATCGCATCATCGCCGACCACCGCGCCCAGGCCGCGGCGGACCCGCGCTCCCTGGAGGCGCTGCTCGACGACGCCCGGTCCCAGCCGCCGGCCCGGGGCTTCACCGCCGCGCTGGCCGGTGCCGACGGCCTGGCCGTCATCTCCGAGGTGAAGCGGGCGTCGCCCTCGAAGGGCGAGCTCAACGTCGACCTGGACCCGGCAGCGGTGGCGGCGGCGTACGAGTCGGGGGGTGCCACCTGCCTGTCGGTCCTCACCGACGAGTCCTGGTTCCGGGGCTCGGCGGCGGACCTCCAGGCGGCCCGGGCGGCCGTCGGCATCCCCGTCCTCCGCAAGGACTTCACCGTGGCGGCCGCGGACGTGTGCGACGCCCGGACCATGGGTGCCGACGCCGTGCTGCTGATCGTGGCCGCCCTCGACGACGCCGAGCTGGCCGACTTCCACGCCCTGGCCGTCGAGGTGGGCCTCGACGTGCTGGTCGAGGTCCACGACGAGCCCGAGCTGGAGCGGGCGCTCACCGTGGGGGCCACCCTGGTGGGGGTCAACCAGCGCGACCTGGTCACCTTCGAGGTCGACACCGAGCGAGCCGTCCGCATGGCCCCGCAGATGCCCGACGGGGTCGTCCGGGTGGCGGAGTCCGGGGTCCGGGGCGTCGCCGACGCCACGGAGCTGGCCGCCGCCGGCTACCACGCGGTGCTGGTGGGGGAGTCGCTCGTCACCGCCGGTGACCACGCCGCCGCGGTCGCGGCGCTGCGGAGCGTGGCGCGGGCCTGAAGCCGGCGCCGCCGGGAACCGACGGGCGCCGGGCGCCGACTACCAACCAGGCCCGGTCACGGGCCAAGCTGGACCCGGAGCCTCCCTGCTGATGACCCCCACCTCCCGTTTCCCGCTCGTCGCCGTCGCGCTGGGCGCCCTGCTCCTGCTGGGCACCACGGCCTGTGGTTCCGGCGACGGCGGCACCGCCTCCGCGGCGGTGGCCGACACCGACGCCGGGTCCATCCGGATCCAGGACGCCACCATCGACTGGCCGGCCAACCCCTCGCAGGCGGCTGTCCGCATGGTGGTCGTGAACGGGACCCGCACCGACGATGCGCTGCTCTCGGTGTCCAGCCCGGTGGCGGACCGAGCCACCATCCACCGGACCGACACCGACGACCAGGGCCGGTCGGTCATGACCGCGGAGCCCGAGGTCCCCGTCCCTGCCGAGTCCGAGGTCACCTTCGCCCCTGGAGGGCTCCACGTGATGCTCGACCCCCTCACCGCAGACCTGCAGGTGGGCGACGAGGTCGACCTCACCCTCGAGTTCGAGCACGCCGGCACCATCCGCGCCAAGGCCGAGGTCATCGAGCCCGGCTCCGCCGGCGACGACACCGGAGCAGCCCATGACCACTGATCCCACCCTCGCCTCCGCCCCGTGGAGCCGCCGCCGGTTCCTCGGCGCCACCGTCACCGCGTCGGGCCTGGCCCTGGCCGGGCTCGCCGGCTGCAGCCTCGGGCCGTCCAGCTCCAAGGACCCGTCGATCGACACCGGCGAGAAGGACGCCTGGGGCGGCGAGGTCGACGAGCAGGGCATCGAGAAGCCCGACGTCACCTTCACCGACATGAACGGCGAGCCGTTCCCGTTCGTGGAGAAGACCAGGGGCAAGCTGGCGCTGCTGTTCTTCGGCTACACCAACTGCCCCGACGTCTGCCCGGTCACGCTGCAGTCGCTGAACCGGGCGCTGGAGAGCATCGGCACCGGCCCCGGCTCGGACCCCATGGTCCTGTTCGTCGGCGTCGACGTCGCCCGCGACACGCCCAAGCAGCTCCAGACGTACCTCGGCCGCATCAACCCGACGTTCCTCGGGCTCACCGGTGACGAGAAGGACGTGATCGGCGAGGCCAACAAGCAGGTCTTCAACCCGCCGATCGCCATCGAGGAGCCCGATGCCAACGGCGAGTACGCCGTGCTGCACTCCTCCCGGGTGCTCGCCTACAGCCCCACCGACAACCTGGCCCACCGGTACTACCCCGGCGACGACGTCCGGCCGCAGACCTGGGTCCAGGACCTGCCCCGGCTGGCGAAGGGCGAGTACCAGTGAGCTGGTGGTGCTCGGCCACGGCCCGGAACTGGACGTGGACCCCGCGCCCGTACCTGGGTGCGTGGGTCATGCTGCTCGGCGTCGTCGCCCTGGCCATCTGGTGGCAGGTGCGGGGCCGGCACCAGGAACCGAAGCTCGACGCCCGCGAGGCCGCCGCGCTCGAGGTGGGCAGCGGGCCCTACCCGGGGTCGGGCACGTCTCGCGTCGTGGCGTTCGTCTTCGGCGTCATCGGGCTCTGGGCCTGCCTGGACTGGCCGCTGGCCACCCTGGGCGCCGGCTACCTGGCCACCGCCCAGATGGTGCGCCAGGTGCTGATGGTGTTCGCCGTCGCCCCGCTGCTGCTCTACGCCTGCCCGTCGGGCCTGGCGGTGCGGCTGGTGGGCTGGGGCCGCCGGCTCACCGTCCTGCGCTGGGCGGCCCGGCCGCTGGTCGCGGTCCCGGTGGCGGCGTGCACCCTGCTCGCCGTCAACGCCCCGGCCATCCTCGACCCGCTGGTGGCCACCCCGTACGGCGCGTTCGGCATGGACCTCCTCTGGATCGTCGCCGGCTTCGTGCTGTGGATGCCGGTCCAGTGCCCGCACCCCGGCGTCCGCCGCCTCACCGGCGCCTTCGCCCTCGGCTACCTCATCCTCCAGTCGGTGGTGCCGCTGCTGCCCGGGTTCTTCATGACCTGGGCCGATCAGGCCATCTACCGCACCTACGACCTGGCGCCGCGGGCAATCGCCGGGTTCGACGCCGTCAACGACCAGCAGACCGCGGCGGCCATCCTGCAGGTCGGCGGCATGGTGTTCCTCTGGGTCCAGATCGCCTTCCGGTTCCTCCACTGGGGGTACCAGGAGCTGGAGAACGACCGGGCCCCCCGGAAACCCATCACGGAGACCCGCGCGACCACCCCGTAGATTCACGGGGGTGTTCGTGAAGATCTGCGGCATCACCCGGGAGGACGACGCCCTGCTGGCCGTCGCCATGGGGGCCGATGCGCTGGGCTTCAACTTCGTCTCCGGGTCGCCTCGGCAGATCTCGCCCACCCTGGCCCGGGACATCGCCCGCCGCCTGCCGCCGGAGATCCTCACCGTCGGCATCTTCCGCGACGAGGCGCAGTCCCGCGTGGCGGAGATCGTCAACGCCGCCGGCCTGCGGGCGGCCCAGCTCCACGGCCACGAGAGCGCCGACACCACCCGCTGGGTCCGGGAGCGGGTGCCCTACGTGATCAAGGCGTTCGCCGCCGGCGACCCCAGCCTGGACCAGGCGGCCTCCTTCGGCGCCGACGCCATCATGATCGACTCGCCCAAGCCCGGATCGGGCCAGGTGTTCGACTGGACCCTGGCCGAGGGGCGCCCCGACGGGCTGCGGGTGATCCTCGCCGGGGGCCTCAACCCCGACAACGTCGCCGACGCCGTGCGGCGGGTGCAGCCCTGGGGCGTCGACGTCGCC
>CALANQ010000152.1 GCA_937926025.1 uncultured Acidimicrobiales bacterium | reverse complement strand
TCACGTGGGTGCGCCGGCGGCCGATCCCGTCGGCGATGGTGGCGCTGGCCATCATCAGCACCGCCATGCCGATGCTGTACCCGGCCACCACCCACTGGAGGCCCGACTCCCCCACGCCGAAGCTGGTCTGGAGGTCCGGGAGGGCCACGTTCACGATCAGCGCATCCAGCACGATCATGAACACGCCGAGGCCCGTCGCGATGACGGTCCAGCGCTGACGGGTCGTCCACGTCGCCCATCCCGCTGCGTCGGTGCCGCCGGCCTCCGGTTCCACGCCGGTCAGAACGCTCGCCCCTTCGGCGGCGGTGACGGGACCGCGGTCGGCACCTTGTCGCGCGAGCCCAGGCCCATCAGCAGACCGATGAAGGCGGTGATGGCGCCGAACCCGACGAGGACGAACGCCGCCAACCAGGCCACTGCCGTCGCCACCGGGAACGCGAAGTCGTCGTCGGGGCCGACGGCCACGTCGAGCTCATCGATGTCGACCCCGTCGAGGTCGGAGCGCTGCTCGAAGCGGATCGTGTGCTCGCCGGCGGTACGCACGTCGAAGTCGCCGTCCATGCGGTACGCCTCTCCCCCGGAGTGCAGGGTGGCGCTGGAGCCGAACAGGCCGTAACGGCCGTACTCCACCTCGCCGTCGGGACCGGTGATCGTCACCTCGTAGAGGTTGAGCGCCGCGTCGTCGGCCACCCAGATCCCGTGCTCGCCACGGCCGAGGTCCATGGTGACCTCGCCTGGGGTCCTCACCCGCTCGGCGCTCCTGGACGCGGACCGTCCGGCCAGCACCCGGATCACCACGCCACCGATCACCAGCAGGACTGCCAGCGTGATCAGCGCCAACCCGATCCGCCGAGCCAACCGACCCGAACGACCCACGTCCTCGCCTCCTCACCCGGCGACCACACCCAGGTCGCAGGCTACAAGCCGGGCGTCGCGGCGTCCGGAGCTCCGCCGGTGGTGCGGGGAGGCCGGGTACGGGCGGTCGCTCAGGCTGCGGGTCGGCTGTTGGCGTTGATGGCGTCGACCAGCGCGGGGAGCATCTGCTTCAGGCAGCCCTTCACGGTCATGTCGTGCTCAGGCCAGTGCAGCGTCACGTCCTTCTTGGAGGCGTCGGCCACCTCGAGGCCGTCGTAGGCGATCTCGAAGTGGTCCCGTCCGCCACCGGAGAACCCGGTGGCCAGCACGATGACCCGCTCGGTGGTGGCGGCCAGGATGACGTTGGTGGCCTTGGTCAGCTCCGAGAGCCCGCCGACCAGCGTGACCGACCTGTGCTGGAACGTCGGGTTGAGCCCGACGCAGGTGGCCAGCAGGGACTCGGTCGGCGTCGACAGCTCGGCCACCG
>CALANQ010000151.1 GCA_937926025.1 uncultured Acidimicrobiales bacterium | reverse complement strand
CCGCGCCGGGACCCCGGAGGTGACCGCCGCGGAGATCGACGCCGGTGCCGCCATCGACCGGGCGTGCCGCGACCTCGGGTTCTTCCTGATCTCGGGCCACGGGGTCGACCCTGCGCTCCTGGCCACCCTCGACGACGCCGCCCGGGAGTTCTTCGCCCGTCCCGACCGCGAGAAGGCGGCCATCGCCATGGCCCTCGGCGGCCGGGCCTGGCGGGGCTGGTTCCCCGAGGGCGGCGAGCTCACCGCCGGCCGCCCCGACCGCAAGGAGGGCCTCTACTTCGGCGCCGGGCTGCCCGCCGACGATCCCCGGGTCGCCAGCGGCACGCCGCTGCACGGGCCCAACCTCTTCCCCGCCGAGCCGGAGGCGCTGGCCCCGGCGGTGCTGGCCTGGATGGACGCCATGACCGCGCTCGGCCACGCCCTGGTGCGCGGCGTGGCCATCGGCCTGGGCCTTCCGCCCGGCTGGTTCGACGCGCACCTCACGGCGGACCCCACCGTCCTGTTCCGCATCTTCCGGTACCCGCCGCACCCGGCGGCCGACGAGGGGTGGGGTGTGGCCGAGCACACGGACTACGGGCTGCTCACCGTCCTCGCCCACGACGGCACGCCCGGCCTCCAGGTGCGGTCGTCCACCGGCACCTGGATCGACGTCCCCGCGGTCGACGGCACCTTCGTGGTGAACCTGGGCGACATGCTCGAGCGCATGACCGGTGGCCGGTACCTGTCGACGCCGCACCGGGTCCGCCACGGCGGCGGCACCCGAGACCGCCTGTCGTTCCCCTTCTTCTTCGACCCGGGCTGGGATGCGGAGATCCTCCCCGTCCCCGACGCCGCCCTCACCGGCCCGGTCCGCGAGGTCGACCGCTGGGACGACGCCTCGGTCCACACCTGGTCGGGCACCTACGGCGACTACCTCACCGCCAAGGGCGCCAAGGTCTGCCCCGCCCTCACCGACCACCTCGCACCCGAGCCGCCACCAGCCTGATCGGGTCAGCGGAGGCGGGCCTTGGCCTCCTTCTTGGCCTGGGTCAGCTCCACCCGCTGGGGGTGGTCCTTGTAGAAGGGGTCGATGGGGAAGCACCCCGACACCAGGCCGTTGCGGGGGGCGGTGGTGCAGTCGCTGAAGGTGCGGCAGAGCAGCGGGCGCTCGACGGGGCGACCGGCCAGCACGTCGGCGGCCAGGTGCGGGTACGAGAGGATCATGCGGCCCAGGCCCACGGCCGTGGCGCCGCCGCCCGCCACCACCGCCTGGCCCACGTTGGGCAGCCACTCCTGCAGGTACGAGTAGCCGCCGCCCACGACCGCCAGGCCCGGGTGCGCCTGCGCCAGCTCCGCGGTGGCCGCGATCTGGCGGGCCACGCCCACCAGCGGATCCTCCGGCGGCTGGTAGCCGTCGGACGGCGGGAAGTACGCCGGCCGCTGGATGTGCGGGTTGTAGTACGGGCTGCCTGCCGTCGTGCTCACCAGGCCGATGCCGAGCTCCTCGAACACGTCGAGCAGCGCGTGGGTCTCGGTCAGGTCGATGCCCAGGCCGGTGCCGTCGCCGCCGAAGCCGTACCCGTAGGGGCCGGCACCGTCGGGCTCGCCGATGCCGCCCTCGCCCGCCCGGAACGGGATCAGGTCGAAGACGGACAGCCGGACGCCCACCGCCAGGCCCGGCGCCCGGTCCCGGATGCCCGCCACCACCGAGCGGAGGAAGTGGGTGCGACCGGCCAGGTCGCCGCCGTAGGGGCCGGGGCGATCGGTGGCCGACAGCAGCTCGTGGAGGAAGTAGCCGTGGCAGTGCTTCACGTCGACGAAGTCGAACCCGGCCTGCTGGGCCAGCACCGCCGCCGCCACGTACTGCTCGACCAGCTCGTCGAGCTCGTCATCGGAGAACACGGTGCCGGCCCCGGCGCCGACGCGACCGTCGAGGATCGGGTGCTGGTACGCGGTGCGCGGCACCGGCACGTCGACCGGGCGGCAGTAGCGGCCCGAGTGGGTCAGCTGCATGCCGGTGACCTGGCTCGGGTCCAACGTGGCCCGGAGGGCGGCGAGGTCGTCGACGGTGCTCTCGTCGATGATCAGCTGGTGCGGGTTGGCCCGGCCGTCGGGGCGGACCGCCGTGGCCTCGCCCCAGACCAGGCCGCACCCGCTCCGAGCGAAGCGGCCCCAGCGGCGGCGCACCAGGTCGGTGGGCCTCCCGTCGGCGGTGCCGTCCCACCCCTCCATGGGCAGCACGGCGAACCGGTTGGCGACGGTGACCGTGCCGGCGCTGCCGTCGGTGAACGAGTACGGCTGGGCGAGGGCGCCCGCCGGATCGACCTCGGCGTCGAGCGGGAGGTCCACGCCCAGCTCGGCGAGGCGCTCCCGCAGCTGCGGCTCGGTGGCCAGCTTCTTGACCTGGGGGAACCGCAGGCTCACGTCCACGCCTCCAGGCGCTCGAGGATGTCGGCGAGGATCGCCCGGTCGGAGTCCGGTCGGCGGGGCGCGCCCACGGGGGTGGCGTCGCTGCTGGCCCAGCCCCGCAGGGTGAACCAGATGGCGGCGTCGTGGCGGTAGCCGGGCACGGGCTCCCGGAAGGTGAAGAAGCCCAGGTACTGCAGCAGGTCGTTCAGCTCCCAGAAGCCCGGGTCCTGCGCCGCCCAGAGGCGGTCGCGGGCGGCGAACGCCTCGGGGGCGAAGGTGGAGAGCCCGAGCAGGTAGTCGGACCCGTAGCGGACCATGTCGATGGCCAGGTCGTTGCCGGTGAACACCCGGAAGTCGGGGCGGACCCGGTCCCGCAGGGCCAGGCGGTCCCACTCCAGCTGGCGGCTCAGCGACGAGTGCTTGGCGCCGCTGCACGACGGGATCTCCAGCAGGGCGCCGTAGGCGTCGAGCGAGGGGATGCGGCCGTACGGCACGAACATGGTGCCCAGCTCGAAGCCGATGAACTCGTCGAGCTCCGCGCCCAGCGACTGCAGCGAGGCCACCCAGCCGTCGTCGCCGTGCTCGTTGAGGCCGTGCGACGGGAACACCACCGGGGTCCCGCCCCGGGAGGCGATGGCACCGGAGGCCGCCACGTACCCGGCCAGGTCGAACGCGGCACCCGGCTCGTCGGGGACGTACGCCCCGGCCACGAAGCTCCCGCCGGTGACCGACGCAGTCAGGTCCAGGACCCGCTCCTTGTCCGCATCGCCGAGCAGCTGCACGTAGCCGGTGTCCATGTTGACCGCCGGGGTGAGTCCGGCGGCGACGGTGCGCCCGACGTGCGCCTCCACGGCCGCCCAGTCGACGGCGCCGTCGGCCGTGTGCGGCAGCAGCACCGCCGACATCCCCGTGATGGTGCGGCCGGGCTGCTCGGCGGGAGCGAGCGCCGGCGCCGCCTCAGAGGGCGACATCGCCGATGCGGACGTCGTCGGCCGCCGCGAACGGGGCATCAGGGTCCGTGTAGGTCTTGAACTCGAGCACGTTGCCGGAGGGGTCCCGGGCCTGCAGCGAGTGGTGCTCGATGCCCTCGCCGGGGAAGCGCAGCGCCCGCTTGGTGGTATCGGGGGCGAGGCGGCGCAGGTCCGCCTCGATGCGGTCCAGCACGTCGAGCTCCACCATCACGCCGAAGTGGCGCGGGTAGATGCCCTGCTGGACCTCCACCTCGGGCACCCGGTGGGCGACGATCTGGTGCCCGAAGAACCCGAGGATCCCGGCATGCTCGTTGACCCGGCCGGCGGTGGCGCCGAGGCCCTCGTAGAACGCCACGGCCTCGGCCACGTCCCGGCACGGGAACGCCAGGTGGAACGGTGGTCGCTCGTCGTCGGGCATGGGGTGGCTCCTCTCGGGATCGGCCGACCCAGCATGGCAGCGCCGGGCCGGCGGCACGACCGGACCCCGGGGAACCGGCTCAGAGCAGGGCGTCGCCGCCGCCACCCCCGTCGAGATCGATGCCCAGATCGCCCAGGCCGTCGCCCGCCTCGCCCTCCGAGGACGAGGCGAGGGAGCCGTCGTCGTCGCCGTCCGCCGCAGCACCCTCGTCGTCGGAGCCCTGGTCCTCGTCCGATCCGTCGTGCTCCTCGGCCGGCTTGAAGAACCCCATGGCGCTGCGTCTCCTCTCCACCCGACCGGACGATCCGGTCATCGTGCGTTCGATCCTGCCCGGCGACGCGGATGGGGTCATGAGTAGGCACTGCTCAATCTGCACGCTGCGGTCTGGTCGCCGCCGGAACACCCGGACCGGTCGAGCGGACCGCCGCGCCGGGGTACGTTTCGCGCCGTGGATCCTGTGGGAGGGGGCGAGTGGCGCAGCTGACCAACCCCTGGCCCCTCGCCCGCCGCAACGAGGAGCTCGATGCGTTCACCGCCGCGCTCGACGAGGACGGCACCAACGTCGTCGTCCTCTACGGCCCCGCAGGCGTGGGCAAGTCCCGGCTGGCCGATGCCTTCCTCGACGCGGCCGAGGAGCGCGGTCGGCTCACGGCGCGGGTCACGGGGAGCGCGGCCGCCGCCCTCATGCCGCTGGGCGCGCTGGCCCCGATCCTTCCCCACGACGTCGACACCGCCGCCGCCCGCGACCTGTTCGAGCGGACCCGGTCGCAGCTCCAGTCGCTCGGCGGCGACGGGCGCCTCGTCCTGCTCGTGGACGACGCGCACCTGCTGGACACGTCGTCCGCCGTGCTGCTCACCCAGCTCATCGACGCGGGCGCCGTGTTCGTGGTGGCCACCATCCGGGAGGGCGAGGCGCTGCCCGACGCGGTGGGCGGCTGGTGGCGGAGCGAACGGGCCCGCCGTGTCGACCTGCAGGACCTGGACCGGTCCGCCACCGGCGAGGTGCTGCGGCTCGCGCTCGGCGGCGAGGTCGGGGCCGACGCCGTCCGGCGCCTGCACGAGGCCAGCGGCGGCAACCCGCTCCTCCTGCGGGAGCTGGTGATCCAAGCGCTCGGGGCCGATCGGCTCCGGGACGACTCCGGAACCTGGCGCCTGGTCGGCCCGATCCCACCCAGCCAGCGGCTCACCGAGCTGTTCGCGGTGCGCCTCGGCCCGCTGAGCGAGCCGGCCCGAGCCGTGCTGGAGCAGCTGGCCCTCTGCGCCCCCGTCGGGCCCGCCGAGCTGGTCGGCGACCACACGGACCGGGACCTCGAGGAGCTGGAGCGGGCCGGGCTCATCCACGTCGTGCTCGACGACCACCGCCAGCAGATCACCCTCGCCCACCCGCTCTACGGCGAGGCGCTCCGGGCCGACCTGCCCGTGCTGCGCCGTCGCTCGATCCTGCTCGCCGCCGCCGACCGGGTGGAGGAGCTCGGGGCCCGCCGCCGGGAGGACCCCCGCCGGATCGCCACGTGGCGCCTCGACGCCGGCGGCTCCCCGGACCCGGCGCTGCTGCTCCAGGCCGCCACCGTGGCCCGCTACGCCCACGACTTCGCCGAGGTGGAGCGCCTGGCCGACGTGCTCATGCGCAGCACCCCGTCCGCGGAAGCCGCCCTGCTGCTGGGCGAGGCCCACTACGAGCTCGGGCACTTCGAGGCCTCCGAGGCGGTGCTGGCGGCCCCGATGCCCGAGGGCACCCCGGCCCGGCTGCTCACCCGACAGGCCACGCTGCGCACGAAGAACCTCCAGTGGGGCATCTGCGACTGGGCGGCGGCCATGGCGGTGGTGGACGACGCCATCGCCTCCATCGGCCCCGAGGACGGCGTCGACGTGGTCGCGGAGAAGGGCTCGGTCCTCCTGTTCTCCGGGCACCCGCAGGCCGCCCTGGACCTGTTCGCCACGATCGACCACCGGACCGAGCGGACCGAGCTGCTCATCGCGCTGATCGAGAGCCCGGCCCTCGCGGCGATCGGGCAGTCCGAGCGGGCGGTGGAGGTGGCCATCGACGGCTTCGCCCGCCACAGCGCCCTGGAGGATCCGCTCGCGCTCGCCCACCCCGGCACCCACATCGTCAACCAGGTCTTCGCCCTGGTGGAGGCGGGCCGCCTCGACGAGGCCGAGGAGCTGGCCGGGCTGGGCTACGAGGTGGCGGTGGCCGACGCCGTCCCCATCGCCCAGATCTGGTTCGCGGTCATCCTCGGCAAGGCCGCCGGGCTCCGCGGCCGCATGGACGAGTCCCTCCGCTGGTACCGCGAAGGAGCCTCGACCGCCCGCCTCCACGGGTTCCGGGGGCCGCTGTCGGGGGCGCTGGCCGGCGTGGCGGTGGCGGAGGCCAACCTGGGCCACGCCGCCGAGGCCGCCGCCGCCATCGACGAGTACCGGACCCTGCCGCCGTTCCCGTTCTTCGGGCACGACCACGCCATCGGGGTCGCCTGGTCCCAGTGGGTCAACGGCGACCCCGAGGCCGCACGGGCCACCCTGCTGGCCGAAGCCGACCTGGCGTTCGAGGACCACCACAACGGCTCCGCCGGCTGGCTCTGGCACGACGCCTCCCGCCTCGGAGCCCGCGGCCTGGCCGAGCGCATGCAGGCCGTGGCCGACACCGGCGACAGCCCGGTCGTGGCGGCCCGCGCCCTCCACGTGGCGGCCGTCGAGACCGGCGATGCCGACGCGCTCATCGCCGCCGCCGACGCGTTCGAAGCCCTGGGCGCCGTGCTGCTGGCCGCCGAAGCCGCATCGGAGGCCTCGAGCGAGCTCCGCCGGCGCGGCGACCAGCGCCAGGGCGCCGCCCTCGCCAACCGCTCGAAGCAGCTGATGGCCCGCTGCCCCGGGGTCCGCACCCCCGCCCTGGCCCCCGCCGACGTGGCCGTCCCCCTCAGCACCCGCGAGCGCGAGGTGGCGTCGCTGGCCGGCAGCGGCCTGAGCAGCCAGGAGATCGCCGATCGGCTGTTCCTGTCGATCCGCACCGTCGACAACCACCTCCAGAAGGCGTACGCCAAGCTCGGGGTCAACCGCCGGGACCAGCTCGCCGAAGCCCTGGGCGAGGCCTGACCCACCCCCGGCCCAGCCGAGGACCGGAAGGGCCGCTTCCTGACGCGTTCCGGTCACCCGGATCCGCGGAAATGAGTAGTGACTGCTCATGACGCCCCGGACCGACGTCCGTACCGTCGCATCCGTGCACCGCAGCCAGGCGACGACCCCCTCGTCACCCGCCTGAGCAACGGTCCAGCCGGCTGCCGCTCCCGGACGGGAGGGGCGGCCGCCGGCTCGCTTCGTTCGGCCGTCGCCCCAGCGGGAGGGGCGGCGGTCGACCGACCGCGCCCGGCCACGGATCCACGGCCCGCCGCTGAGCAGCGCGGGACGGAGCGATGAGTAGCGCCTGCTCATGACCGATCGAGGGGTCGTCCGTACCGTCGCCGGCATGAACCAGACCACCGCCCGGCGCGCCGCCGGACTGGCCGTGCTCGCGGCCATCGGCGCACTCGTCCTCCCCTCCGCACCCGCCGGTGCCACCAGCACCAAGAAGCCCGTGACCGGGCTGGTGTCGGTGGCCACCGACGGCAACCCGGGCAGCAGCTCGTCGACCGGACCGAGCGTCAGCAACGGCGGGCGCTTCGTGGCCTTCGACTCGCTGTCCACCAACCTGATCAGCGGCGACACCAACAACCAGAAGGACGTCTTCGTCCGCGACACCCTCGCCGCCACCACCACCCGGGTCAGCGTCAGCACCGGCGGCACCCCCGGCAACGGCGCCAGCGACCAGGCCTCGATCAGCTTCAACGGTCGCTACGTGGCCTTCCGCTCCACGTCCACCAACCTCGTCGCCGGCGACACCAACAACCAGGCCGACGTGTTCCTCCGCGACCTGCAGAAGAACACCACCGTGCGGGTCAGCGTGGCGGACGGCGGCAGCCAGCTCACCGGGGGCGGCTCGTCGATGCCCACGGTGTCCGGCGACGGCACCGAGGTGCTCTTCATGTCCGACGCCACCAACGCGGTGCCCGGCGACGGCAACGCCAAGACCGACGCG
>CALANQ010000150.1 GCA_937926025.1 uncultured Acidimicrobiales bacterium | reverse complement strand
CATCGGCGACGTCCGGCTCCACGCGCTCGTCGCCCGCTACGGCCGGTGGGTGGGCGTGAAGCCCCGGGACCTGTCCCGCGCCGAGGCCTGGTTCGACGACCACTCGAACAGCGCTGTGCTCATCTGCCGGTGCGGGCCGCTGATCCGCTCCCTGGTGTCGATCCCCGCCGGCTTCCGACGCATGAACCCGGTGCAGTTCACCATCTACACGGCGCTCGGCAGCCTGGTGTGGAACGTGGTGCTGATCGGTGCCGGCTACCAGCTGGGCGACCGCTGGGAGGAGGTGGCCGACTGGGTCAGCGTCCTCCAGTACGTCGTCGTGGCCGCCATCCTCATCTGGCTGGCCCGCTGGATCTGGACCCGCTTCATCTCCCCCACCCACCGGGCCCGCCTCGCCGCCGAGCACGCCCAGGAGGAGCGCGACGCCGCCCGGGCCCAGGCCATCCTCGACGCCACCGACTGATCGGCACCGGCTGAGCCGTTCGCGCTCCGTTCGCGCCCCCATCCGTACCGTCCGCTGACGCGCAGCCCGGTGACGGCACCGGGGCGGGCTTCCGGGAGGCTGGAGATGGGGCGTGGTCGAGGTGGTCGGGGCGCGCGCCTGGCGCGCCCGCTGCTCGCGCTGGCGGTGATCGGCGCCGTGCTCCCCTGGCTGCTGGCCACCAGCACCGCGCCCGCCGGCGCCGACACCGCCGCCCAGGTGCAGGCCTGCCCGACCGGCGCCACCAACGACCAGTTCAACTGCATGCGGTACCCGTACCCGATCGACACGGAGACGGCGGAGCTCATGCCCGACGGCACGTTCTCCTGGGTGTCGGGCAGCGACAACACGTCCCTGCCCACCTGCCCGAACTTCGTCCAGCCGTCCGACGTGCCGTGCCAGCAGTTCGGCCCGAACCAGGTCCGCGTGTTCGAGGCCGGATCGTCACCCACGAAGGTCCTCCCCCTCGTCCCCGGCACCGGGCAGGTCAGCCTCTACGGCGCCGGCTACTCGGGGCAGTTCGAGTGGGCCGGGAAGGCGTGCGGGACCTACGAGTGCCGCTACTGGGTGCGACCCAGCTCGTCGGCCTTCGCCGACGGCCAGGACCGGGTCCTGATGATGGAGTACCAGACCTACATCCGGGCCACGTACGACTCCAGCGGCATCACCAGCACGTACCGGAACCTCCTGGTCGAGATCCCGCGCCCGCACCAGGACCCGTTCGCCAACGCCACCTACTCGGCCACCGGGAACCAGGGCGAGTGGCGGCTCGACGCGTCCACGTCCTCTGCCGTCGCCCCGGCCAACGTGACGGACTGGGAGTGGACCATCCCGGGCGTGGGGGTCCGCCACGGCGAGGTGGTCGACGCCGTCATCCCCCGAGCCCAGCTGCCCGCTGAGGTCACCCTGAAGGTCACGGACTCGGCGGCCCGGTCGACCACCACCTCGCTGACCGTCGACGACGCCATCGCCATCGAGACCGTCGACTACGAGCCGGACTCGCCGGTCGTGGGCGCCGACCCGGCCACCGCCACCGTCACCCTGGCGAACCGGGGAGCGTGGCCGGTCACCGGGGCCACCGTGTCGATGGCCAGCGCCACCCCTGCGCTGCTCGCCGTCTCCGGCGGCCCCACCCCGGCGTCGCGGACCCTGGCGCCGGGCGCGACCGGCACGTTC
>CALANQ010000149.1 GCA_937926025.1 uncultured Acidimicrobiales bacterium | reverse complement strand
GGGCAGCGGCCGTCGTCGACCGGCGAGGTCGATCGGCAGGGACGGCGCCGTGCGGTCGCCCCGCCGCACGGCTGCCTGGCGGGCCCAGTGCTGGGTCCCGGCCGACGGGGGATCGGCGAGGATGCGATCGCGCCAGGCGTCGAGCACGGTGTCGGGCAGGCTGGCGGCCGTGGGGTTGGCCGCCTGGATCAGGCGGTCCACGATCGCCCGCGGGTCGTCGTCGTCGCTGCGGGCCACGCCGAGAAGGGTCGAGCCGTCCGGGAGCACGCGGACGACGAGTTGGTCCGCGGTCGCGCGTGCGCAGTCGTCGAGCGCCGCCTCGGCGGTCGCTGCGTCCCGGCGGTCCACCGCGGGCTGGCCGTCCGAGCCGACCGGGCCGAGGGCGTGCCAGTGCTCGGGGGCGGCCCCGCCGGCGACGCGTATGGTGCAGCGGGGATCATCCATCGGCCGGGACCTTCCAGCGCTCGGTCATCGTGACGTACATGCGCCGCGTCCCACGGAACGGGAGCCGGCCGTGCGCGACCCGCAGGTTGTCCAAGACGAGCAGGTCGCCGGCCACGAGGTCGACGTCGACGGTGCACCGCTGCGCCGCGGCCAGCACCTCGCCGATCTCGTCGTCGGGGATCGGTTCGCCGTCGCCGTAGCGGGCGTCACGAGGGAGGGCGTCGGGCTCGTAGAGGTCGCGGAGGGCGACCCGCGTGTCGTGGTCGAGGCGGGCCGGGTGGAACAGGTGGGCCTGGTTGAACCAGACGGTGTCACCGGTCTCCGGGTGGCGGATGGTCGCGGGGCGCCGGTGCACGGTCCGCAGCCTGTCGGGTCGCCAGCTGGCCTCGATGCCGTCGGCGCGGCACCGCTGGAGCGCCACGTCGGGCTCGTCGGTGCGCAAGGCCGTCTGCCAGCTCGGCGCCAGCCACGGGTAGTAGTTGCGGACGTAGGTGACGCCGCCGGTGTCGAACTGGGCTCGCGTGGGTGCCGGGATCTCTTCGTGCCAGCGGTGCGAGTCGACCAGCTGGGTGGTGCCGCCGGCGTCGGCGGGACGGTCGCAGGAGAAGGCCAGGTACCGGGGTGCGTGCGAGCTGTAGGCCTGCTCGTTGTGCGGCGGGATCGCGAGCTCGGCGGGGAACTCGGTGGCGGTGTGCACCCCGGGCGCCACCTCCGTGCGCGGCGTCGAAGCGTCGTCGTAGGGGAGCAGGCCGCCGAGCGCGCCCTCGACGAGCCGTCGGAGGTCCTCGACCGAGTTGATGCCGGACCGCCGCACCAGCACCGCCCCGGAGCCATCGACCAGTGCCCGCAGGCCTGCGGCCGCGTCGGGCGTCAGCGGACCATCGACCACGATGCCGAAGCCGGTGTCGACCAGCGGGCGCACCTGGGGCTCAGCCACGCGACGTGCCCCGGTCGTGCTGGTCGATGATGGCCAGGAGCGCTGCGTCCAAGACGTCCTCGTCGGCCTCGGCGCCGCCGAGGTCGTCGAGCCGCATGCCCTCGGCGGGCAGGTCGGTGAGCACGGCGCACAGCTCCTCGGCCAGCAGCTCGAGCGTGGCCGGGTCGAACAGGTCCGACGCGCCGATGAGCGCCAGCTCGAGCCGGTCCCCGTGGTCCTCCACGTGCAGGGTCAGGTCGTACTTCGCCGTGCCGGTGCTGACGGGCGCGAGCTCCACGTCGAGGCCGTCGAGCTCGAGTCCGTTCGGGCGGGCGGGCTGGAACACGCACATCACCTGGGTGAACGGCTGCTGGCTGGGCTTGCGTGGCGGGGCGAGCTCGTCGACCAGCCGTTCGAACGGGAGCCCGGCGTGCTGGTGGGCGTCGAGGATGCTGGTGCGGACCCGGCGGAGGAGCTCGTCGACGCTCGGATTGCCATCGAGCGACGTGCGCACGACGACGGTGTCCACGAAGAAGCCGATGAGGTCGTCGACCTCCGGCGTGTCACGGTTCGCGATGGGACTGGCGATGGCGATGTCGGTGTCGCCCGACCAGCGGGCCAGGGCCGCGGCCAGCCCGGCGACCACCACCATGTGCAGCGTCGCCTGCGGCCCACCGAGGGCGCGCAGCGCCGCGGCGGGGTGCGACCGCACCACCCGCGTCCCCTGGTAGCTCGGGCTGGACGGTCGGGCCCGGTCGGTCGGCAGGGCCAGCACCGGGGCGAGATCGGCGAGCTGCCGCTGCCAGAAGGCGACCAGGTCCAGGGCGTGCGGTCCGTCGAGTGCATCCCGCTGCCAGCGCGCGTGGTCGGCGAAGGTCACCGGTAGGTCCGGGAGCCGCCGGCCGGACCAGCCGGCGCTCAGCTCGCGCTCGATCAGGTCCAGCGACGGGCCGTCGCACACGAGGTGGTGGAGCGTCAGCACGAGCAGGTGGTCGTCGACGTCGAGCCGGATCAGGCGAGCCCGGAACGCTGGCCCCGTCTCGAGGTCGAACGGCCGGCGGATCTCCTCGTGCACGTCGGCCCAGCCACCGGGACCGACCGGGAGCTCGACCGGGACGTCGTCGACCACGTCCATCCACGGCTCGCCGTCGCGCAGGACGAAGCGCGCCCGCAGCACGTCGTGGCGATCCACCAGCTGCTGCACGCTCGCTTCGAGGCGCTCCCGGTCGAGGGGACCTCGGAGGCGCCACACCCGCGGGACGTGGTAGGTCCCCTGCCCCGCGCCGACCTGCTCGACCAGCCAGAGCCGGGCCTGCGCGAACCCCATCGGGCCACCCGCGACGCCCGTCGCCTCGATCGGGCGGCGAGGCACCGCTGGGGCGTGGAGCTTTCGGGCCAGCCGG
>CALANQ010000148.1 GCA_937926025.1 uncultured Acidimicrobiales bacterium | reverse complement strand
GGGTGATGGCCCAGAAGTCGTGGGCCAGCTTGCCGATCAGCGGCCCACCCAGAGCGATCGACACCAGGAACACGCCGGCGGTGATGACCGTGCCGATGACCGGCTGGGCGAAGTACAGGAACGTGCTGCCGCTGGCCACGGCCAGGGCGGTGCGGATGGTGATCCCCACCGAGGCCAGGACCAGCACGCCGGTGACCTGGGCACCCGTCCAGAGCCGGCGGCCGAGGCACCCGTAGGTCCAGGCGATGGCCACCAGGTACGCCGCACCGATGCTGCCGAACGTGAGCGCCGTGTAGAAGAGGGCGCTCGGGATGAACGAGGCCTCCAGCAGCCGGGGCCCGCCCCGCTTCACGACCGACGCCACGATCGTGCGCTTGCGCAGCTCGGGCAGTTCGGTCGGCTCGGTCACCTCGGGGAGGGCCTCCTCGGTCGGTCGCGTCGTCGGCATCGCCCGGTCCACGCAGACCAATCGGCCGGCCCCGAGCAGACCTGAAGCGGGATCTGCTCGGAGCCGGCCAGGATGAGCCGCGCGGCCCACCCGGCGATCAGGCGGTGGCGGCGTACTCGCTGGAGTCGAGGATCACCCGGGCGGCGGCCTCGCGGGTGCCGGAGCCGCCGACGCTCTGGTCGAGCATCGTGGTCAGCAGGTTGCCGGTGGGCAGCTTGTCGAGCATGCCGAGCCCCAGCAGCGTGGCGTTCACGTAGGGGGCGAAGCGGCGCTGGCCCTCGGACGACTCGGAGAAGTTGGTGAGGACGGTGCCCCGGGACATGCCCTGGTCCAGCTTCTTGACCCAGTAGGCCAGGCCGCTCGCATCGGGCTGGCGGTTGAACACGTTGGTGTAGACGAGCTTCACGAACTGCTCGTTGGTGGTGTTGCCGTACTTGGTCTTGAACTCGCTGGAGGCGGCGAACTTGGCCGACACCTGGTCCAGGCTCATCCCACCGTTCAGCTTGCCCAGCCAGTAGTTCATGCCGCCCAGGTCGGGCAGCCGCTTGAAGTAGGCGACGTAGAGGCGGACCAGCGGGGGCCGCTTGCCGGCGAAGGCCGGCTTGTGGGCGAGGTCCACCAGGGCGTGCTCCGGCGAGGCGCCGTTGCGGACGGCCGCATCGAGGGCGGACGCCGTGGTGCCGCCGAAGTCCCAGACCTGGCGCTGGGCGAACGTGGCCGTCGAGTTGTACGGCCCGAAGCCGACCGAGCGGTGGAAGAACACGTCCTTGGAGCCGGTGTCGTTGGTGACCATGGCGCTGGACGAGGAGTCAAAGGCGGCCGCCAGGCCGTCCATGGTGAGGCTCGGGTGCCGGGATGCACCGCCGACGACCTGCCCGCTGGTGGGCGCGCTCACCCGGGTCATGGCCCCGCTGGAGAGGCGCCGGGCGTAGATGGTCTCCCAGCTATTGGAGCCGGCCATCGAGGAGGTGGACGTGGACTGGTAGGCGACGACCGTGCCGTCGCCGCTGATGGTCGGGTCCTGGCTGAGGCCGGCCGCCCAGCCGTCCGTGCCGATCGAGGCGACGGTGGTGGTGTTGCCGGTCCGGTTGCGGACGTACACGTCGTTGCTGTTGTTGGGGTCGAGGGCGTTGAGCTTCGACGAGCTGGTGAAGGCGACCTTGGTGCCGCTGTCGTCGATCCACGGATCCCAGCCACCGGCCGGGGACTGGCTCTCGTTGTCGTGGAGGCTGACCCGGTAGGTGTACCCGGGGCTCTGGCGATCGCGGACGAAGGCGTCGACGGCGCCGTTGGTGTCACCGGTGACCAGGTTGGTGGCCGTGGAGTGGAAGGCGACGTAGCGGCCGTCGGCGCTGATCGACGGGTGGAAGGCGTCCGCGTTGGAGGACTGCTCGGCGTCGTTCACGCTGATCAGCTCCGTGGTCCCGGCCACCCGGTCCCGCACGAAGATGTCGCTTGTGGTGTCGGCGTCAGCGCCGAAGTTGGGCGACGTGGAGCTGAACGTCACGTAGCGGGCGTCGAGCGACAGGTCGATGGTGCCGTCCTGGTCCGTGGGGCTGGCCCCGGTGCCCTCCTGCTCGGCGCTGTTCACGCTGATGCGCTCGGTGGTCCCGGTGGTCATGTCCCGGAGGAACACGTCGGCCTTGCCGTTGTTGTCGCTGGGCACGATGTTGGACGCCCAGGACCAGAAGGCCACGTAGCGCCCGTCGGTGCTGATGGCACCGGCGGTCGACGTGTTGTTGGCCGGGTTGCCGTTGTAGGTGGCGTTGACCCGGATCAGGCTGTCGGTGAGGAGGTCCTTCCGGTACACGTCCTTCTGTCCGTCGGTGTCCTCGGGCACCAGCGACGCAGTCGACGAGAAGATGACGTAGCGGCCCCCGGCGCTGATGCGGGCGTCGGTCGAGTCGCCGCCGGAGGGCGCTTGGACGGCTCCCGGCAGGGCCGAGGCCCGGCCGGTGATGCCGACCGGTGCACCCGCCGAGGCAGGGGTGGCCGGTCCGAGGACGGTGAGCGCCGAGCCGAGGACCAGCCCGGCGACGGCGGCGGAGGTGAGGGTTCGCTTCATGGTGGTCATGATGCGGAACGCGGGCCGGCGCCACCTGAGCAACGATTGCTCATTTCCCCACCCAGGCCACCAGCTCCCACCTGAGCAATCGCCCGGTAGGTTCAGCGCCATGACGGGACTGCGGGTCGGGGTGCTGGGGGCGGCGCGCATCGCGCCGCAGGCGATCATCAAGCCGGCGGCGGGAAGCCCCGACGCCACGGTCGTGGCGGTGGCGGCGCGAGACCGCGGGAAGGCCGAGGCGTTCGCGAAGAAGCACCAGATCCCGCACGTGCACAGCAGCTACGCCGCTCTCCTCGCGGACCCGGAGATCGACGCCGTCTACAACCCGCTCCCCAACGGGCTCCACGGCGAGTGGACCATCGCCGCTCTCGAGGCCGGCAAGCACGTGCTGTGCGAGAAGCCCTTCACGGCCAACGCCGCCGAGGCCCGCGAGGTGAAGGCGGTGGCCGACGCCCACCCGGACCTGGTGGTGATGGAGGCGTTCCACTACCGGTACCACCCGTTCGCCGAGCGGCTGCGGGAGATCGTGGCCAGCGGGGAGCTCGGCACAGTGGAACGGGTCGAGACCGCCATGTGCTTCCCCCTGATCCACCGCAACGACATCCGCTGGGACTTCGCGCTGGCCGGCGGGGCCACGATGGACGTGGGCTGCTACACGATCCACTGCCTGCGCCTGCTCGCCGGCGAGGAGCCCGAGGTGGTGGCGGCCACGGCACGGCTGCGCAAGCCCGACGTCGACCGGGCGATGGTGGCGGACATGCAGTTCCCCAGCGGGGCCACCGGCCGCATCCACTGCTCGATGTGGTCGTCGTCGGTCCTCAAGCTCGGGGCCCGGGTCATCGGCGACAAGGGGGAGATGAAGGTCCGCAACTTCACCATGCCGCACGTCCTCGGCAAGCTGACCGTCTCCACCGAGGCGGGCAGCCGCAGCGAGGTCGCCAGCAAGGACCGCACCTACGTCCGCCAGCTCGACGCCTTCTGCCGGGCCGTCGGCGGCGACGCCAGCGCCAACCTCACCCCGCCCAGCGACTCCGTGACCACGATGGAGATCATCGACGCCGTCTACACGGCTGCCGGCCTGCCGCTGCGCCCAGCGGGGTAGGAGGTCCCCGTGACCGAGCGCAAGAAGCTGCCCAAGGACGATCCCCGAGCCGCCCACGTCGCCACGTCCACGGTGGTCGACCTCGACGGGCTCGCCGAGCACCTCCAGGGCCGCAACCGATGGGTGCTGGCCACCACCCGTGCCGACGGGCGGCCGCAGATGAGCCTGGTCACCGGCGGGATGACCGCCGATCGGAAGCTGGCCATCAGCACCTACCCGGAGCGGGTGAAGGTCCGCAACGCCCGACGGAATCCGCAGGTGTCCGTGGCCGTGCTCGGCGATGAGTTCAACGACGCCTGGGTGCAGATCGACGGCGAGGCCACCGTGCTGGACATGCCGGAGGCCGGTGATGCGTTCGTCGAGTACTTCCGCTGCATCTCCGGCGAGCACCCCGACTGGGACGAGTACCGCCAGGCCATGGCCGACCAGGGCAAGTGCCTCATCGTCATCGAGCCCACCCGGTGGAGCCCGATCAGCACCGGCGGGTTCCCGCCCTCGCTCTTCGAGGACTGAGATCCCGAGAAGTTCGTGACGCGGCGGGTGCGGGCGTCATGAACGGACATGAGCTCCACCCCCCCCCGTTCCCTCCGCCGGCGCTCCGCGCTGGTGGCCACCTCCGTCCTGGCCAGCTCGCTGGCCGGCGGCTTCGTCCTGCCGGCATCACCGGCAGCGGCGGCCCCGCCGAGCGAAGCCGAGCGCTTCGTCCGTCAGGCCTACGTCGACGTCGTCCGCGATGCCGATCCCGATCCGGCTGACATCCAGGCGGCGGTCGCGTCCCTCCAGAGCGGAGAGAGCCAGGCGACGTGGCTGTGGAACCTGCTGCAGTCCGACGAGGGCCGCAGCGCCTTCGTGGAGAGCGAGTTCGAGCGGCTGCTCGACCGCCCGGTCGATCCTGCCGGCCTTGCGTTCTACGTGGGCAAGCTCGAGCGCGGCTCGACGCGAGCCAACCTGCGGTCCTTCCTGGTCGGGTCCAACGAGTACTTCCAGCGCAAGGGCGGCACGAACGAGACGTTCGTCGATGCCGCCTACCAGGACCTGTTCGGGCGCGCCCCGGACTCGTCGGGGCGGGCCTACTGGCTCGGCCGGCTGGAGGCGGGCACCA
>CALANQ010000147.1 GCA_937926025.1 uncultured Acidimicrobiales bacterium | reverse complement strand
GACCGCCTACGTGTGAGCGTGACGTGCGAAGGCTCGTCAGTCCAGTCGCTCGATGATCGTGGCGTTGGCCATGCCGGCGCCCTCGCACATGGTCTGGAGGCCGTAGCGGCCGCCGGTGCGCTCCAGCTCGTTCAGCAGGGTCGCCATGAGCTTGGTGCCCGAGCAGCCGAGGGGGTGGCCCAGGGCGATGGCGCCGCCGTTGACGTTCACCTTGCTCATGTCGGGGTTGTACTCCTTGGCCCAGGCGAGCACCACGGAGGCGAAGGCCTCGTTGATCTCGATGAGGTCCATGTCGTCGAGCGACAGGCCGGACTTCTCGAGGATCTTGGCGGTGGCCGGGATGGGGCCGGTCAGCATCTCGATGGGGTCGACGCCGGCCAGGGAGAACGAGTGGAAGCGGGCGCGGGGCTTGAGGCCCAGCTCCTTGGCCTTCTCCTCGCTCATGATCAGCACGGCCGAGGCGCCGTCGGTGATCTGCGACGAGTTGCCGGCGGTGACGGTGCCGTTCTCCGGGTCGAAGGCGGGCTTGAGCTTGGCCAGCGACTCCAGCGAGGAGTCGGGGCGGATGCCCTCGTCGGCGGTGACCATCTCACCGGTCTCGACGACCTGGTTGGTCTCCCGGTCGAAGCGCTTCTCGGCGACGGGGATGATCTCGTTGTCGAAGCGGCCCTCGGCGGTGGCGGCGGCGGCGCGCTGGTGGCTCTGCACGGCGTAGGCGTCGAGGTCCTCGCGGCTGAGGCCCCACTTGTTGGCGATGATCTCGGCCGACGTGCCCTGCATGACCACGCCGCCGCTGGGCGCGTAGCGCTCCATGACCTTGGGGCCCATGGGGAAGCTGCCCGGCGTGACCGAGGCGCCCATCGGGGTGGTGGACATGACCTCGACGCCGGCGGCGACCACGATGTCGTAGGCGCCGGCCATGACGCCCTGGGCGGCGAAGTGGGCGGACTGCTGCGAGGAGCCGCACTGGCGGTCGATGGTGGTGGCGGGCACTTCTTCGGGCCAGCCGGCGGCCAGCACGGCGGAGCGGCCGACGTTGACGGACTGGTTGCCGACCTGCATGACGCAGCCCATGATCACGTCCTCCACGAGGGCGGGATCGAGGTTGTTGCGCTCGGCGAGCGCCTTGAGCGTCTCGGCCGCGAGGTCGGCGGCGTGCCAACCCGAGAGCTTCCCGTAGCGCTTGCCGCCGGGCGTGCGGACGGCATCGACGATGACAGCGGTAGCCATGGTGGCCTCTTCCCCTTCCGGCCCCTGCGGGGTCCGAGTGGCTTTTCCTGACCGGTCGGTCAAGTTCCAGTCAAGCGGGGTTCGCGGGCGCGGCGCAACCTCCCTCCGACCGTGCGAGACCGCCAAGCGTCACAAGGGTCTGCTAGTGAAGGGTGTCAACCACGACCGCCGAGCCCAGGGGAACCCGGAAGGCCGCCATGACCTCCATCACCGATCGCATCGAAGGCAAGACCATCGCGGGGACGTTCCTCGACACCGTGGCGACCTGTCGGGACGACGTCGCCCTGCGCTGGAAGGACGGCGACGACTGGGGCGAGTGGACCTTCGGCGAGTACGCCGACCTGGTGGCCCGGGTGGCGGGCGGGCTCAAGGCCCAGGGCGTCAAGCGGGGCGACCGTGTCGTCCTCATGATGCGGAACAGCCCCCAGTTCCACGTGCTCGACGTGGCCGCCCTCATGGTGGGCGCCACCCCGATCTCCATCTACAACTCGTCGGCCCCGGACCAGGTCGAGTACCTGGCCGGCCACTGCGGCGCCGTGCTCGGCATCGTCGAGGACGACGGCTTCCTCGCCCGCTTCGAGCCGGTCCGGGCCAACCTGCCGGCGCTGCAGCGCATCGGCGTGATCCGTCCCGGCGAGCGAGCCGCCGACTTCAGCTGGGACGAGCTGGTCGCCGCCGACCCCATCGACCTGGAAGCCGCCGCCGCCGAGGGTGACCCCAGCGACCTGGCCACCGTCATCTACACGTCGGGCACCACCGGCCCGCCCAAGGGCGTGATGATCTCCAACAGCAACGTGCTGTTCGTGGCCGAGGCCACCCGGGAGCTCATGCCCTTCCACGACGGCCGGGGCAAGCGGGTCATCTCCTACCTGCCGATGGCCCACATCGCCGAGCGCGCCGCCAGCCACTACGGCCAGATCGCCCAGGGCCTGCAGGTCACCACCTGCCCCGAGCCGGGCCAGATCGCCAGCTACTGCGCCGCGGCCCGGCCCAACATCCTCTTCGGCGTCCCCCGCGTGTGGGAGAAGATCAACGCCGGCCTCTCCGGCGCCCTGGCCGCCGACCCCGAGAAGGCCGCCCAGTTCGCCGAGGGCGTCGAGGCGTCGAAGCCCATCGCCCTGGCCCGGTCCTGGGGCGAGGCCACCGACGAGCAGCTGGCCACCTGGGCCTTCCTCGACGACGTGGCCTTCAAGCCGGTGCGGGGCCTGCTCGGCCTCGACGAGCTCGAGGTGGCGGTCACCGGCGCCGCACCCATCCCGCCGGACCTCCTGATGTGGTTCCGAGCCATCGGCGTGCCGATCTCGGAGGTCTACGGCATGTCGGAGAACACCGGGCTCATGACCTGGACCTCCGAGCGCATCAAGCCGGGCACGGTCGGGCCGGCCTGCCCCGGCACCGAGGTGGCCATCGCCGAGGACGGCGAGGTCATCTGCCGAGGCCCGCACGTGTTCTCCGGCTACCTGGACGACCCCGAGAAGACCGACGAAGCCCTCTCGGCCGACGGCTGGCTCCACACCGGCGACATCGGCGAGCTCGACGACGACGGCTACCTCAAGATCGTCGACCGCAAGAAGGAGCTCATCATCACCGCGGGCGGCAAGAACATCAGCCCCGCCAACCTCGAGGCGGCGCTCAAGATGATCCCGCTCGTCGGCCAGGCCGCCGCCATCGGCGACCAGCGGCCGTTCGTGTCCGCCCTGGTGGTGCTGGACCCCGACACCGCCCCCGCGTGGGCGGCCCAGCACGGCCTCGGCGACCTCTCGCTGGCCGAGCTGGCGGACCACCCCGACGTCATCGCCGAGATCGACGGCAGCCTCGACGAGGTCATGGCGGACTTCAACAACGCCGAGCGCGTGAAGAAGGTGAAGGTGCTCGGCGAGGAGTGGCTGCCAGACTCGGACCTGCTCACGCCGACGTCGAAGCTCAAGCGCCGGGGTGTCAACGCCCACTTCGCCGCAGAGATCGAATCGCTCTACACCTGACCCGGCCCGGCGGCGGCCGGGATGGAGGGTCCCCGATGCACGTCCGACGAATGCTGGCCATCGGCCTGGTCTGCGGCACCGCCGTGGCCGGGCTCACCGGCTGCGACGCACCCACCAGCTCCCTGGCCCGGCCCACCACGCCCGTGGTGCTCACCGGCTCCAAGCTGAACCGGCTCGGCGGGGTGGCCCCCGAACGGGTCGTCGCGTTCCGGTGGCTGTCAGGCGACTGGCAGCAGATCCCCGTGCAGGTCGACCAGCGCAAGGTCGTGGCGTTCGGGTCGGCGCCGGCCACCAACAGCTCGGCCGGGGTCACCGGCAGCGTCTACGGCTCCGGCAGCGGCGGACCCACCGCCCTGCAGTACGCGGATCCCAACACGTGGGTGGGCGCCGACCCCAACCCCAAGGTCGACGCCGACGACGAGGTGGTGTTCATGGCGTCCGACGCCGGCGGCGCCGCCCCGACGGGCACCGCCGACCCGGCGCACACGCAGGCCAAGAGCGGCACCCGCGTCGAGGTCACCGACCCGCGGGCCTCGGGCGAGAAGGGCTGGGTGTACCTGTACCGCTCCGACGGGACGCTCGACCCGGCCGCCGGCAAGGACTACGTCGACTACGACTTCACCCTCACCTCGGGCGACTACAAGGCCACCTACCGCCGGTCCGAGGGTCCCAACCCCGAGACCTCCCGGGTCACCACCGCGAGCTACTCCATCGGGTTCTCCGATCGCTGGAAGGAGGTCAGCTGGAAGGTGCTGGCCTCCGGCGCGTCGCAGGTCGACGTCCTCGACGGCCACAAGAACCAGTTCTCCACCAGCAGCTGCAGCCGCTCCAACGACACGTTCAGCGGTGAGGAGGGGGCGTTCGTCGCCAACATCGACGGGCCGGTCCGGGCCATCCGCAGCTACGTCGGCGCCAACAGCGGTCCGCTCACCCAGCGCACCCACCTGATGTACCGCGACCGAGAGGACATCGTCACCAACCTCCGGGTCCACGCGATCCCCGGGATGATGGACTTCGTCGACTACAGCGCTGCGGCCAAGGGCATGACCTACCGCAGCTCCACCAAGACCGGTGGCGTCGCCATCGACGGCGTCACCGACGCCGTCAGCACCGCACTGCCGAAGTGGGAGGCCGTCGACGGCCCCCAGGGACGGATCTACACGCGCAACGTGTTCCGCTCGTCGCAGACCGACCTCCAGGCCGGCACCACGCAGTTCTACCGGGACCAGACGCTGCCCCACGAGCCGCAGTGCTGGGGCGACAGCTCCTACTACGGGGCCTCCGGGTCGTTCGTCCAGCGGGGGATCGCCAACACCGACCCCCGGGCGACGCCCACCGCGTGGCTCACGGCCACCCGCACGGTCCAGTTCCTCCCGCCAGCTGCGGACAAGGCGAAGATCGCGCCGTACGCGGCGGACTGGGCGGCCGACATCGACGCTCCGCTCACCACCACCGTCGCCGCGTTCGGAACCGATTGACCCTGACATCATCTGATGACACAGTTCCCGCCGGTGTCGAGTGCGACCGAGGGAACCCGACCGGGCGGTGAGCTCCTGCGGCGGGGCATCGCCGTGCTCGGACCCGCGCTGGCCGTGATCGCCGTCCAGCTCGTGCGCTACCCCGTGCCGCTCGGGGTGTGGGTGCAGGGGCTGGTGTCGGGGCTGCTGAACAGCCTGGTGGTGCTCGGGATGATGCTCGTGTACCGGGCCAACCGGGTGGTCAACTTCGCTCAGGCATCCATCGGCACCTACCCGTCGGCGCTGGCCATCGGGCTGCTCATCTTCGGGGCACCCGCGCTCGGGGTGTCGATCGGGATGGGGGCGGTGGCCGCGCTGGTCATCGGCACCAGCGCCGTGCTGCTGCTCGGCTGGTCGCCGGGCCGGGCCGCCGCCGTGGGCGCGGTGGTGCTGGTGGGGACCGTCGTGGGGCTGTGGGCGTGCGACGCGCTCGGCTACTGGGGGGCGCTGCTCACCGGGCTGGTCACCGCCGCCGGCATCGGGCTCGGCATCGACGCGCTGGTGGTGGCCCGGTTCCGGCGCTCGCCGAGGCTGGTGCTGACCGTCGCCACCATCGGCCTCGCCCAGTTCTTCGCGGTCGGCGCCCTGCTCGTGCCCCGGCTGTGGGGGCACCTCCAGCTGGCCCGGAAGGGAGCGCCCGACCTGGGCGTGCCGTGGGGGTTCTCGTTCACCATCGGGACGACGGTGTTCGGCGGCGACGAGGTGATGGCGGTGCTGGTGTCGGTGGCGTGCCTCGTGGGGGTCACGCTGGCGCTGCGCCGCTCGGACCTCGGCATCGCGGTGCGGGCGTCGGCGGAGCGGTCCGACCGGGCCTCGATGCTGGGCGTGCCCGTCCCCCAGGTGGAGGCCGGGGTGTGGGTCGTGGCCGCGGTGCTGGCGTTCCTCGGCACCTTCCTGCAGGCCGCCATCCTCGGCCTCGAGATCACCGCCGGGGTGGGGCTGCGGGTGATGGTCGCCGCCCTCGCCGCACTGGCCCTGGCCGGCTTCGAGTCGCTGCCCGTGGCGCTCACCAGCGCGGTGGCCGTCGGCATCCTGTCGCAGGCCACCGGACCCGCCGGCGGCGGATCGGTCACCACGACCGACACCGTGCTGGCCGTGGTGGTGCTGGTCGGGCTGC
>CALANQ010000146.1 GCA_937926025.1 uncultured Acidimicrobiales bacterium | reverse complement strand
ACGACGATGCTGGCCCAGCGGGCCGCAGCAGGCGAGGAGCCGGCGGCCGGCTCAGCCGGCTGACGGGGCGTCGGCCTCGGCGCCGGCCTGGTTGGCGGCGATCTGCGCCCGCACGTCGTCCATGTCGAGCGCCTTCACCTGGCCGACGAGGTCCTCCAGGGCGGCGGCGGGAAGCGCCCCGGCCTGGCGGAACAGCAGGATGCCGTCGCGGAACACCATCAGCGTGGGGATCGACTGGATCTCGGCGGCGCCGGCCAGGCCCTGCTCCGCCTCGGTGTCGACCTTGGCGAAGGTCACGTCGGGGTGCTGCTCAGAGGCCGCCTCGAAGGTGGGGGCGAACGCCCGGCACGGTCCGCACCAGGACGCCCACCAGTCCACGAGGACGGTGCCCTCGGCGGCGATGGTCTCGGGGAAGGTTGCCTCGGTGAGGTCGATGGTGGCCATGGGATGCTCCGGTCGCTTGTGGTGCAGGGTGTTCAACCGCGGTACCCCAAGGGGTATTCCGCGGCTCGTGGCAGCGTCGTCTGCCTAGGCGCCCGCCGGCTCCGTGACGAAGTCGATCAGCTCCTCCACCGCACCGATCAGCGGTGGCTCCAGGTCGGTCCACGACGTGACCTTGCCGAGCAGCAGCTTCCAGAACTGCCAGCTCTCCCCCTCGAACCCGAGGCGGCGCATCACGCCCTCCTTCCAGGGCTCGCCCATCGGGACCGACGGCCAGGCGTCGATGCCCAGCACCTTCGGCTTCACCGCCTGCCACACGTCGACGTACGGGTGACCGCACACCAGCACGTGCGGGTGGTCCACGGTGGCGGCGATGCGGGTCTCCTTCGAGCCGTCCACCAGGTGGTCCAGCAGGATCCCCAGGCGGCGTCCGGCCTTCGGCGCGAACGAGCGCACCACCTCGTCCAGGTGATCGGCGCCCTCGAGGCGCTCCACCACCACGCCCTCCACCCGGAGGTCGTCGCCCCACACCTTCTCCACCAGCTCGGCGTCGTGCACGCCCTCCACCAGGATGCGGCTGGCCTTGGCCACCTGGGCGGGCGCGTTCCGCACCGCCACCGAACCCGACGCCGTGCGCGGGGGCGCGGCCTGCGGTGTTCCCGGGGCGACGCCGCGGGGCTCCACCAGCGTCACCTCCTTGCCGGCCACCTCGAAGCCGCCCTTCAGCATCGTCATCCGGTGCTCGAAGCCCTGCCGGTCCTTCACGTGCAGGTAGCCGTTGACCACCCCCACCACCACGCCCGTGATCGGCGTGCCCCGCTGCTTCACCACCAGGCCGGGGCGGGCCGGGACCGTGGGGTGCTGGACCCGGGGGTTGCGGGGGCCGTCGAGATCGATCGGGTCCGACAAGATGCCGTCGTTGCGGCGGCGAGGCGGGGGAGCGGCCATCGCCCGAGGGTACGCGTGGCGCCCGGCCCGGCCGACGACCCTCGGCCGACGACCCCTGGTCCGCGGGCCGCATGGCACCGGCCCGACGGGAGGTGCGTAGCCTTGACGCCCATGAGCACGCGTGCCTGGTCGGTCACCCCCTCGGGTCCCCTGCGGGGCGACGTCTTCATCCGCGGGTCGAAGAACGCCGTCACCAAGCACATGGTCGCCGCCATCTTGGGCAACGGCGCCAGCACCATCCGGCAGGTGCCCGAGGTCGGCGACGTCGCCATCACCGCAGACATCCTGCGCTCGCTCGGCGTGGCCGTGGACCACGACGAGGTCCAGGGCATCATCACCGTCGAGCCGCACGAAGGCGTCACCACCCGGGTGCCCACCTCGTTCTCCGGGCTCAACCGCATCCCGATCCTGCTGCTCGGCCCGCTGCTGCACCGCACCGGCGAGGCGTTCGTGCCCCTGGTCGGCGGCGATCCCATCGGCCGCCGCCCGGTCGACTTCCACATCGAGGCCCTCACCGCGCTGGGCGCCGAGATCGAGGTCACCGACGACGGCCTCCACGCCAAGGCCGCCCAGCTGCGCGGCGCCAAGATCGAGCTGCCGTACCCGTCGGTCGGCGCCACCGAGACCGTCCTGCTCACCGCCGTCCTGGCCGAGGGGCGCACCGTCCTGCGCAACGCCGCCACCGAGCCCGAGGTCATCGAGCTCGCCCTGTTCCTCCAGCGGATGGGCGCCCGCATCGAGCTGTCCCCGGGCCGGAAGTTCACCATCGACGGCGTGTCGTCGCTCCGCGGTGCCGAGACCACGCTGGCCGGTGACCGCAACGAGGCGTTCAGCTACCTGGTGGCCGGCCTGGTCACCAAGGGCGAGGTGCGGGTGCACGGCTGCCACCAGGACCGCCTCGTCACCGCCATCACCACCCTCAACCGCATGGGTGCCCGGTTCGAGATCACCGACGACTACATCCTGGCCACCGCCCCCGACGGCCTCCGCCCCGCCGCCGTGCAGACCGACACCCACCCCGGGTTCATGACGGACTGGCAGACCCCGCTGGTGGTGCTGTTCACCCAGGCCGACGGCATGTCCGTGCTCCACGAGACGGTCTACGAGGACCGCCTCGTCTACGTGCCGGCCCTGAAGCAGATGGGCGCCGAGATCGAGCTGTTCTCCACCTGCCTCGGCGGCGAGTCGTGCCGCTTCCACGACACCAACGCCGTGCACTCCGCCATCGTCAAGGGCGTCTCGCCGCTCAAGGGCGCCAAGGTCGAGGTGCCCGACGTCCGGGCCGGCTTCTCCTCGGTCATCGCCGCCGCCATCGCCGACGGCACCTCCGAGATCAGCGGCACCCACCACCTCGAGCGCGGCTACCACCGCCCGATGCAGCAGTTCGCCGAGCTCGGCCTCCCCATCGAGATCGTCGAGTCCTGACCCCCCGATCTGGGGTCGTTCGTGCCGCCTGCGGCGGCTCCCGTGACCCGAGATCGATGGGATGGGTGACCGGATGGCCAGGCGGTTCGGGGTCGTCGAGCGGCGGCCCGTAGCGTGAGCGGGCCATGATCCTGCTCGACGCCACCGATCTGTCCGCTTCGCGGCCGGGGCGGCAGCTGTTCTCCGATGTCTCGCTCACGCTGTCCACCGGCGACCGGCTGGGCCTCGTCGGCATCAACGGCACCGGCAAGTCCACCCTGCTGCGGGTGCTGGCCGGCAAGGCCGAGCCCGAGGCCGGGACCCTGCGTCCGGGTCGAGGCGCCCGGGTCGTGATGCTCGACCAGGCCGACGACCTCCCGGCCGGCACGGTCCGCCAGGCCGTCGCCCCGGGCAGCCACCCCGAACGGGAGTGGGAGGTCGACGCCATCTTGAGCCGGCTCGGCATCGGGGACCTGGTCGATGCCCCCACGGACCGGCTCTCGGGCGGTCAGGCCAAGCGGGTGGCGCTGGCGCGGGCGCTGGTCGAGGTCGGGCCGGGCGGCGGTCCCGATGACGACGCCGTGCTGCTCATCCTCGACGAGCCCACCAACCACCTCGACATCGACGCCATCGCCTGGCTGGAGGACCGCCTCGCCAGCCACCGCGGCGGGCTGATCCTCGTCACCCACGACCGCCACGTGCTGGACCGCCTCACCAACCGCATCCTGGAGCTGGACCGCGGCAAGCACTTCACGCACGACGGCGGGTACTCCTCGTACCTGGAGGCCCGCTTCGAGCGGGAGGCGCAGGCCGCCACCGCGGAGCAGGTCCGCAAGAACCTGGCCAAGAAGGAGCTGGCGTGGCTCCGCCGCGGCGCCCCGGCGCGCACGTCCAAGCCCAAGGCCCACATCCGCTCGGCCACCGCCATCGTCAACGCCCGCGCCGAGGCGCCGGCGCGGCGGGGCGAGCTGCCGCTGCACACCGAGACGCCCCGGCTGGGCGATCAGGTCATCGAGCTGCACGGCGTCGGCCATCGCTGGGGAGCCGATGAGCCCTGGCTGTTCCGGGGCGTCGACCTCATGCTCGATCCGCGGGAGCGGCTGGGCGTGGTGGGGCCGAACGGCGCCGGCAAGTCCACGCTGCTGCACGTCATGGCCGGTCGCATCGCGCCCGCTGAGGGCAGGGTGGTCACCGGTTCCACCGTGGAGCTGGCCGTCTGGGACCAGCGCGGCGCGGACCTCGACCCGGCCATGCGGGTCCGCGACGCGGTCGCCGGCCCCGCCCGCAAGGCCGACTGGTCCGATGCCTCGCTGCTGGAGCGGTTCTGGTTCGACGGCGATGCCCAGTGGGCCCCGATCGGCACCTTGTCGGGCGGCGAGCGCCGTCGGCTGCAGCTGCTGCTCACCCTCGCCCAGCGTCCCAACGTCCTGCTGCTCGACGAGCCCACCAACGACCTGGACCTGGAGTCGCTGCGGGCGCTCGAGGACTTCCTCGACGACTGGCCGGGCGCCCTCGTCGTCGTCAGCCACGACCGGGCGTTCCTGGAGCGCACCGTCGCCGACGTGGTGGTCATCGACGAGACCCACGACGTCGAGCGCCTCCCCGGCGGCTACGCCACCTGGGAGCAGAGCCGCCGCCACCAGCCCCGTGCGGCATCGGCCGCAGCGGCTCCGAAGGCCGCCAAGCCCAAGGCCGCCCGGGCCGGGGGTGGGACGCCGGCGGTGAAGACCCGGACACCGTCCACGCTCAACCGCCTCATGCGGGACGCGGAGAAGGAGATGCGCAAGCTGGAGCGCCAGCGCGAGCGGCTGGCCGAGCAGCTGGCCGAGGTCGACGGCGCCGACCACGTGCGCCTCGCCGAGGTGGGTCAGGAGCTGGCCGCCGCCGACGCCGCCCTCGCCGACGTCGAGGAGCGCTGGCTCGCCCTGGGCGAGGAGCTCGAAGGCTGAGCGTCGCCTCCGGCCGTGGTTGACTCACGGGCGATGGCCACCCACGAACCCGAGATCACCGCCCCCTTCGACCTGTGCCTCCCGGGCGGCAAGGTCCTGAACCCGGCGGCGAAGGGGTGGTCCCGCCAGGTGCTCCACACCGCCAACCTGAAGGGTCGCTGGGGGCGGACCAAGAGGTGGGACTACTGGGCGATCCTCGCCGGTGACTGGACCGTGGCGGTGGTGTACGCCGACGTCGACTACCTGGGCATCGCCGAGGTCTGGTGGTGCCACCTGCCCACCGGGCGGACGGGCGGCCACGCCGCCAACATCCCCGGCGCACGCGGCATCGCGCTCCCGGACCTCGCCGGCACCGATCCGCTCCGCTACCGCTCCGCCAAGATCGAGGTCGCCCTCACCGACGACGCCGACGGCACCACCCTCGTCGCCTGGTGGAAGGAGGACGACGGCACCCGCAGCTCCCTCAACGCCCGGGTCGACAAGCCGGCCGGGCACGAGTCGCTCAACGTCGTCATCCCCTGGTCGGACCGGCAGTTCCAGTACACGTCGAAGCACCAGGCCCGCCCGGCGCACGGCACGCTCGAGGTCGGTGACGACGTCGTCCGCTTCGGTTCGGCCGCCACCGCCGACGGCGTCGACGAGGACGGCGGCGCGGAGCTCCACCGCATCGACGAGGCGTGGGGCGTGCTCGACGTCGGTCGGGGCCGGTGGCCCTACGAGACCAACTGGAACTGGGGCGGGGGCGCCGGACGCTCCGCCGAAGGTGCCGTGGTCGGCATCCAGATCGGCGCCAAGTGGACCGACGGCACCGGCTTCACCGAGAACGGCATCCTGGTCGACGGCGTCCTCACCAAGATCGGCGAGGAGCTGATCTGGGAGTACGACTGGGATGCCCCGCTGGAGCCGTGGCACGTCCGCCACCCCGACGGCTCGCTCGACCTCGTCCTGCACCCCACCTACGACAAGCACACCCAGGTGAAGGCGGTGGTGATGGGCACCGAGGTGCACCAGGTGTTCGGCACGTGGTCGGGCCACGTCACCACCGATGCCGGCGCCGTGCACCACGTCGACGGCATCGTCGGCTTCGCCGAGGAGTCCCGCTCCCGCTGGTGACCCACCCACCCAGCCGAAGTTGGTGTGAAGATCGGGCTCTGGCCCCGATCTTCACACCAACTTCGGGTTGGTCACGGTGGAGCCGGCTCGGACCAGGACCGATCGGCGGGTACCGCCTAGCCTGCTCCGGCGGTCCCGCGCCCGACCATCGGCCGCCTGCGGAACCGCTCCCATCCCCTCTCAACGGAGACCTCAGTGTCCGACACCACCACCGACATCGCCCCGGCCACCGGCAAGCTGGGCATCCTGCTGCCCGGCATGGGCGCAGTCGGCACCACGTTCATCGCCGGCTGCCTGGCCATCCGCAAGGGCCTCGCCGCCCCCATCGGCTCGCTCACCCAGATGGGCACCATCCGCCTCGGCGCCCGCACCGACGCCAACGTGCCGCTCATCAACGACTACGTCCCGCTCGCCCAGCTCGACGACCTTGTGTTCGGCGGCTGGGACGTGTTCGAGGACGATGCCTACGTGGCCGCCACCCGCGCCGGCGTGCTCGACGGGCACATGCTCGAGCAGCTGGGCGAGGAGCTCCGCGCCATCAAGCCGATGACCGCGGTGTTCGAGCAGGAGTACGTGAAGAACCTGCACGGCAACCACATCAAGGAGGGCACCTCCAAGTGGGACCTGGCCGAGCAGCTGGCCACGGACATCCAGACGTTCAGCGAGACCAACGGCTGCGACCGCCTGGTGGCCGTGTGGTGCGGCTCCACCGAGGTGTACCGCGAGCCCAGCGAGGTGCACCAGAGCCTCGCCGCCTTCGAGCAGGGGCTGAAGGAGTCCGCTCCGGAGATCGCCCCCAGCCAGATCTACGCCTACGCCCTGCTCAAGCTGGGCATCCCGGTGGCCAACGGCGCGCCCAACCTCAACCTGGACACCCCGGCCCTGCTGGAGCTGGCCGCCCAGAACCACGTGCCCATCACCGGCAAGGACTTCAAGACGGGCCAGACCCTGATGAAGACCATCCTCGCCCCGGGCCTCAAGACCCGCATGCTGGGTGTCGAGGGCTGGTACTCCACCAACATCCTCGGCAACCGCGACGGCGAGGTCCTCGACGACCCCGAGAGCTTCAAGGCCAAGGAGGTGTCGAAGCTCGGCGTGCTGGACACCATCTTCGAGCCGGAGCGCTACCCGGACCTCTACGGCGACATCACCCACGTGGTGCGCATCAACTACTACCCCCCGCGCGGCGACAACAAGGAGGGGTGGGACAACATCGACATCTTCGGGTGGCTCGGCTACAAGATGCAGATCAAGGTCGACTTCCTCTGCCGGGACTCGATCCTCGCCGCCCCGCTGGTGCTCGACCTCGCCCTGTTCCTGGACCTCGCCAAGCGGGCCGGGCTCGAGGGCGTGCAGGACTGGCTGAGCTTCTACTGGAAGTCGCCCCAGACCGCGGCCCCCGGCCTCAACCCCGAGCACGACATCTTCATCCAGCTCATGAAGCTGAAGAACACGCTGCGCCAGCTCAAGGGCGACGATCCCGTCACCCACCTGGACCCCGAGTACTCGGAGTGACCTCCCGCCGCCGGTGACAGTGGCGTCCGACGACGTGCAGGAGCCCGGCCCTCCCGGCCGGGCTCCTGCCGTCTCCGGCTACCGCTCGACCGGGGTGGCCTCCACGGGGGCCGGGTCGAGGGCATCGGCGATCTCATCGGCCCACGAACGGGCGGCGTCCTCGTCGCGGAAGTCGCCGTACGGCGCGTGCACCAGCTTCACCATCGCCCGTTCACCCCGGCTCAGCTCGTCGCGATCCAGGGCACCGGGGAACGTGCGGTGGTCGCGCGGCTCGAGCATCCGTTCGATGCGCTGCACCTCCACCGGCTCGTCCTCGGGCGGTGGCTGGTCGCCCAGCGGTCCCGAGGAGAACAGCCACACGGGCCGCTCCTGCAGCAGCGTGAGGTGCCGGTCGACGAAGCGGCGGGCCGGCTTCAGCCAGTGGCCCGGGTACACGGCGCTGCCCAGCACCCCCGCGTCGCAAGCCTCCAGGTCGACCC
>CALANQ010000145.1 GCA_937926025.1 uncultured Acidimicrobiales bacterium | reverse complement strand
CCGCCACACCCCGGGCCTCCGCCTCGGGACCGAGGTCGAGCAGGGCCCGCACCTCGTCGACGTCGTCGGACGTGCTAACCACCGGGATGCTCCGGCCCACCAGCGCCCGGGCCAGGTCGATGTGGGTGCCGCACGGCGTGGCGATCAGGACCACGTCGACGCCGTCGAGGTCGGCCGGCGCACCGGCCCCCGCGTGGGCCTTGGCACCGAGGGACGACGACACCTCGGCAACCCGGCCCTCCTGCGTCTCGTAGAGGGTGACCCGTTCCACGGCATCGGTGGACGCGAGCTGGCGGGCCGCCCGGGTGCCGACCGCACCCAGGCCCACGACCGCGACGTGCATCAGCGGAGCTCGTCGGGCGGGAGCTCGCGCCACCCGCCGCGCTGGGGCGGGGTCCCGCCCGAGCCCCGGACCCGCAGGACAGCCGCCACCAGGCCGGCCAGCCCCAGGGCGACCAACGCTCGGCGGATCATCGTCACGGGTTGCCTCCGGGGTGGGAACGATCTCGTGGGGCTAGCTGGAATCGAACCAGCGACCTCACCCTTATCAGGGGTGCGCTCTAACCAACTGAGCTATAGCCCCGAGCGGGTGCCGACGGTAGTGGGTCGGCGCCGGGCGATGCGAACCGCTTGCCGATCGGACGGCTCAGCGGTCGACGTCTTCCTCGATGACCACCAGGCGGATGCCGCCGGTCATCTCGCTGATGATGTTCACCAGGGCGGTGGCCAGGACGGTGACGACGGTGCCGGCGAGCACGCCGACGGCGCCGATGGCAGCACAGGCGCGGAACATCTGGTTGCCGTAGAACGTGAAGTTCTCCAGGCCGACGTCGCCCAGGAACGACTGGAGCTTGTCGATGTTGCCGCTCTGGTAGAGGATCCCCCAGACCGCGGCCAGCGTGGCCAGCACGGCCACGTAGAGGCACGAGTAGACCACGAGCGAGAGCTTGAGGACCGACCACAGGTCGATGCGCCGCACCACCCGCTTGACGCGCCGTCCCCGGCGGCCGCGACGGCGACCCGAGGTGGCCGTGCTGGCGGTGGTGCTGGCCGCGGCGGCGGGCACGGCGGGGGTCTCGGCCGTTGCGGGGCTGGGGGCGGGCCGCTCGACCACGGCGGTCGCGGCCGGTGGGGTGGCCGGGCCGAACCCGGGCGGCGGCGGGGTCGGTGCGGCGGACCGCGTGGCCCCGTTGGTCGGCGAGGGGCTCGACGCCGGAGCGGCGGCAGGGCGCTCGGGTCGCGGGGGTCGCTTCGGACCGCTGCCCGCCCGCGGAGCGTTCACCGATGCTTTGGGTGCGACAGGAGGCCCGGAAGGGTCGGCAGACACGGGCGCCAGCCTAGGGGATGGGGGCTGGCACCCATCGTGCGCGGGCCGTGGCGGTGCCGCCGCGGCGCTGGACCACAACCCGGACATCGTCCCCCAGCTGCTCGAACTCGAGCACCCGAGCGCCGTTGGCGCGGGCCACCTCGTCGGCCGCTGCCGCCCCGTCGGCGGCGCCGGCCAGCGCGGCGGCATCCGCGGCGGCCTGGACGGCCGCGCCGCGGGCGGCCGCGTCGCCGACCCGCGCGACGCCGGCCGCCACCAGCGCGGCGAACAGCAGGGCCACCAGGGCCAGGGGTGCGGCTTGGCCGCGCTGGCCCGACCTGAGGTCGGTCGGGACGAGGGGTGCGGGGTGGTGGGGCCGTGACGGCCGGTCAGGCATCGTCGGCGGAGAGCACCGGGGCCACCGCAGCGACCGTCCGATCCCCCTCCACGTTCATGACCTTCACCCCGGTGGCGTCACGGCCCTGCGACGAGATCTCCCGCACCTGCATGCGGGTGACGACACCGTCGGAGGCGATGGCCAGGATCTCGTCGTCGATGCCCACCATGAAGGCGGCGACCACGAAGCCCTTCTTGGCGGTGAGCTTGATGCCCCGCACGCCCTGGCCGCCCCGGTTCTGGGCGTTGAACTTGTCCAGCTGGGTGCGCTTGCCGTAGCCGCCGTCGGTGACGATGAGGATGGCGGTGTCGTCGCGGGCGACGTCGCAGGAGACGACCTCGTCGCCGGGCTTCATCTTCATGCCGCGCACGCCGGCGGCGTTGCGGCCCATGGGCCGGACGTCGCCCTGGGTGTAGCGGATGGTCATCCCGGCCCGGCTCACCATGAAGATCTCGTCCTCGTCGTTGACGGGGATGACCTTCACCAGCTCGTCGCCGTCTCGGAGGCTGAGGGCGATGATGCCGGCCCGCAGGGAGGAGTCGTACTCGGTGAACTTGGTCTTCTTCACCTGGCCGTTGCGGGTGGCGAAGAACAGGTACTGGTTGGACTCGTAGTCCCGCGTGTCGATGATGGTCTGGATCCGCTCGTCGGGTTGGAGCGGGAGCAGGTTCACGATGGCCGTGCCGCGCGCGGTGCGGTCCTTCATCGGGATCTCGTGCGCCTTGAGCCGATACACGCGCCCCCGGTTGGAGAAGAACAGCAGGTAGGCGTGCGCCGTGGTGGTGATGATGTGCTCGATGTAGTCCTCGTCGCGGAGCTTGGCGCCGGCGATGCCCCGCCCGCCGCGGCCCTGGGCCTTGAACGCGTCGACCGACACGGTCTTCGTGTAGCCCTTGGCCGACATGGTGACGATGAGGTCCTCGTCGTCGATCAGGTCTTCGAGGTCCATGTCGCCGGCATCGAAGGTGATCTGGCTCTTGCGGTCCGAGCCGTGCTTGGCCCGGATCTCGCCGAGCTCGTCCTTGATCACCTGGTAGAGCACGGAGCGGTCGCTGAGGATGGCCTCGAGCTCCGCGATGGTGGCCCGCAGCTTCTCCATCTCCTCCTCCAGCTGGGCGCGGCCCAAGCGGGTGAGGCGGTGGAGCTGCATGTCGAGGATGTACTCGGCCTGCACCTCGGAGAACTCGAACGGCGCGGCCTGCAGCTTCGTCCGGGCGTCGTCCTTGTCGGCCGAGGCGCGGATGGTGGTGATGATGTCGTCGATCAGGTCGAGGGCCTTGATGAGGCCTTCGACGATGTGGGCCCGCTCCTTGGCCTTGCGGAGGCGGTACTCCGAGCGGCGGGTGATGACGTCGACCTGGTGCTCCAGGTAGTGGAACAGGACCTCGCGCAGGTTGAGCGTGCGGGGCACGCCGTCGACCAGCGCCACCGTGTTGACGCCGAACGACGTCTGCAGCGGGGTGCGCTTGTAGAGGTTGTTCAGGATGACCAGCGCCGGGGCGTCGCGCTTGAGGGTGAGCACGATGCGGGTCTTGCCGCCCGACGACTCGTCGTTGGCGTCGGCGATGCCCTCGAGCTCCTTGTTGGCCACGAGCTCGCTGATCTTGGCCAGCACCTGGCGAGGGCCGACCTGGTAGGGCAGCTCGGTGACGACGATCTTGTCGCCGCCGCGCGTGGACTCCTCGATCTCGGCGACGGCGCGCATGCGGATGGAGCCGCGGCCGGTGCGGTAGGCGTCCATGATCCCGGCGCGGCCCATGATGAGCGCGCCCGTGGGGAAGTCCGGGCCCTTGACGAACCCCATGAGGTCGTCGGGGGTGGCTTCGGGGTTGTCCATCAGGTGGACGGTGGCGTCGATGACCTCGCCCAGGTTGTGGGGCGGGATGTTGGTGGCCATGCCGACGGCGATGCCCTGGCCGCCGTTGACCAGCAGGTTCGGGAAGCGGGCCGGGAGCACGGCCGGCTCCTGGAACTCACCGGAGTAGTTGTCGACGAAGTCGACGGTCTCCTCGCCGATGTCCTGGAGCATGGACATGGCCAGCGGATCGAGCCGGCACTCGGTGTAGCGGGCGGCCGCGGGGCCGTCGTCGGGCGAACCGAAGTTGCCGTGGCCCTGGACGATGGGGTGCCGCAGCGAGTGGGGCTGGGCGAGGCGGACGAGCGCGTCGTAGATGGCCCCGTCGCCGTGCGGGTGGTACTTGCCCATGACCTCGCCGGTGACGCGGGCGCACTTCATGAAGGGGCGGTCGGGGCGGGCGCCGACGTCGTACATGCCCCACAGGATCCGGCGGTGCACCGGCTTGAGGCCGTCTCGGACGTCGGGCAGGGCCCGCGAGACGATGACGGACATGGAGTAGTCCAGGAAGGACCGCTCCATCTCCTCTTCGATCTCGATGGGCTCGATCTGCCCGTAGGCGGTGATGGTGGGGTCGTCGCTCTGGGGGAGCTCGTCGTCAGGCATGGGTTCTTCCGTTGCTCAGATGTCGATGAAGCGGACGTCTTTGGCGTTCTTCTTGATGAACTCCTTGCGGGCTTCGACGTCGTCGCCCATGAGGGTGGAGATCGCGGTGTCGGCGGTGGCCGCCTGCTCCACCGTGACCTGAAGGAGGGTGCGCGAGGCGGCGTCCATGGTGGTGGCCTTGAGCTCCTCCCAGTCCATCTCGCCCAGGCCCTTCAGCCGGGCGAACTCCTTCTTGTGGTTGGGGTTCTCGGCCAGGAACGCCGCCTTGTCGGCGTCGTCCTTCAGGTACACCTTCTCCTTGCCCACCACCGTGGAGTAGAGGGGCGGCTGGGCGATGTACACGTGCTTGTGCTCCACCAGCTCCTTCATGTGGCGGAAGAAGAAGGTGAGCAGCAGCGTGCGGATGTGGCTGCCGTCGACGTCGGCGTCGCACAGCAGGATGATGCGGTCGTACCGGGACTTGGTGACGTCGAACTCCTCGGCGCCGAACCCGGCCCCGATGGCGGCGATGAGCGCCTGGACCTCGGTGTTCTTGAGCATCTTGTCCAGCCGGGCCCGCTCGACGTTGAGGATCTTGCCGCGGATGGGGAGGATGGCCTGCGTGCGCGGATCTCGGGCGCTGGTGGCCGAGCCGCCGGCGGAGTCGCCCTCGACGATGAACAGCTCGCACTCGCTGCGGTTGCGGCTGCTGCAGTCGCGCAGCTTGTCGGGCATGCCGGCGCCGTCGAGCGCGCTCTTGCGGCGGGTGGCGTCGCGCGCGTTCTTGGCGGCCGCCCGGGCGCGCTGGGCGTTGATGGCCTTCTTGACGATCTTGTTGGCCTCGGTGGGGTGCTCCTCGAACCAGTCGGCGAGCTTGGCGTTGGTGGCCTTCTGCACCAGGGACTTGATCTCGGGGTTGCCGAGCTTGTCCTTCGTCTGGCCCTCGAACTGCGGCTCGCGCAGGCGCACCGAGATGATGCAGGTGAGGCCCTCTCGGACGTCTTCGCCGCCGAGGTTCGGGTCCTTCTCCTTGAGCACCTGCTTGTCGCGGGCGTAGCGGTTGACCACCGTGGTCAGCGCGGCCCGGAAGCCCTCTTCGTGCGTGCCGCCGCCGATGGTGGCGATGCCGTTGGCGAAGCTGTGGAGCCCGTCGGACTGGTAGCCCTCGTTCCACTGGAAGGCCAGCTCGACCTCGGCGTCGTCGGTCTCGTCGTCGAGGTAGCCGACCCGGGAGAACAGCGGGGTCTTGGTGGCGTTGACGTGCTTGACGAAGTCGACGATGCCGCCCGAGTACTTGTAGGTGACGGGCTCGTTGTCGTGGTCGGCCCGCTCGTCCTTGAATCGGATCTCCAGGGCCTTGTTGAGGAAGGCCATCATCTGGAAGCGCTCGAGCATGGTGCGGGCCACGAACTCGGTGGTCTCGAAGAGGCCCCGGTCCGGCCAGAAGGTGACGGTGGTGCCCGTGCGGCCGCGGGGTGCGTCGCCGATGACCTCGAGCTTGGTCTTCTTGGAGCCGCCTTCGGCGAACTCGATCTGGTGGCGCTTGCCGTCGCGGTCGACCTCGACCACGACCTTCTCCGACATGGCGTTGACCACGGACACGCCCACGCCGTGGAGGCCGCCGGACACCTTGTAGCCGTCGCCGCCGAATTTGCCGCCGCCGCCCAGCTTGGTGAGCGCGATCTCGACGCCGCTCAGCTTGAACTCGGGGTGGACGTCGGTGGGGATGCCGCGGCCGTTGTCGACCACGCGGCAGCCGCCGTCGGCCAGGAGGGTGACGTCGATCCGGTCGCAGTAGCCGGCCATGGCCTCGTCGACCGAGTTGTCGACCACCTCCCAGACGAGGTGGTGGAGACCGGAGATGCCGGTGCCACCGATGTACATGCCCGGGCGCTTGCGCACGTGCGCGAGCCCCTCGAGGATGGTCATGTCACTAGCGGAGTAGGACTGCTTCGCGGGAGGCACAGCGCGGCCTTTCAGGGACGAGCGGGAGGGAGGTGAGCGGCTGCTCGGGAGGCCACGGCAGGAGGAGTGCCGACCGGCTGTTCGAGGCGCTTCAAGATGGGTGACATCCTACCAGACGGGGGGTGACATCCCGACCATCCCCACCCGGCTTGAGAACGGGTGAGAACGTTGTGTCACAAGGGTTTGCGGGCCGTTCGGCCGAGGTTCAGCGACGCACGATCCGGGTGCTCACCGAGGTGACCACACCGGCTCCCAGGAGGCGCTCCGCGCGGGCCACGATCTCCCGCTCGGACCACCGCAGGTGGCTGGCCCACGCCGGGCTGTCGACCCCGACGCGGAGGCACCCGTCGGCCACCGACAGGGGGTGCGCGTGGCCGGCGAGCTCGTCGCCGACGAGGGTGCTCCAGCCGTCGTGGATGGCCACGACGGCGTCCACCTTGGGCGCGCCCAGGCCGGCCATCACCGAGTCCAGCAGCTGGGGCAGCGTGGCCGGGTCCGGCTCGTCGCCGCGGGCGTCGGGCGTGGGGAGCGGGGACCAGGGCACGGCGCCAGTGTCGCGCGGGGCGGGCGCCGATCCACCCGATGCGACCCATGAGGCGCACCCGGTCGGGCACCCGAGTGCGGCGAGCCGGTCAGCCTGGGGTGGCCACCCCGTCGCGCACGTTGATGACCGCGCCGGGCACCGCGCCCGCGGGCAGCCCGCTGGCGGTGGACAGCACCGTCTGGCCCTCGGGGAGCGACCGGAGCAGCGCGTCGCTGCGGTCGGGATCGAGCTCGGAGAACACGTCGTCGAGCAGCAGCACCGGCGAGCTCTCGGTCTGCTCGGTGACCACGTGGTGCGCGGCCAGCCGCAGCGCCAGCGCCAGAGACCGCTGCTCCCCCTGCGACGCGTGCGTGCGGCTCGGGAGGCCCCCGATGGCCAGGTCCAGCTCGTCGCGGTGCGGTCCCACGGTGGAGACGCCGCGCCGGAGGTCGTCCTTGCGGGATGCGGCCAGGGCGGCGGCGAGCCCCTCGGCCATCCACGGCGGGTCGTAGGTGGCGCGGACCTCGGCAGCCCGCTGGGCCACCGCGTCGTAGGCCGCACCCAGCAGCGGCTCCAACGCCGCCACCAGGTTCCGACGGGCCTTGGCGAGCGCCTCCCCCGCGGTCACCAGCTTGGCGTCGAACACGTCGAGGGTCAGCTCCACCTCGGGCGTCAGCCGGCCGCCGGACTGCTTGAGCAGGGCGCCGCGCTGGCGCAGGACGCGGTCGAGGTCGCCGCGCATCTCGTCGTAGCGGGGGTGCAGCGACACCAGGACGTCGTCGAGGTAGCCGCGGCGGTCGCCGGGCGATCCCTTCACCAGGGTCAGGTCGTCCGGGGAGAACACGGTGACCCGCAGCGCCCCGAGCAGATCGCGCGCCCGGCGCAGCGGCTGCTTGTTCAGCTGGGTGCGGTTGCGCCCGTTGGCCACGATCTCGGCCTCGAGCAGCAGGTCACGGCCCTCGCGCTCGGCCTCGGCCCGCACCACGGCCCGATCGGCGCCGGCCCGGATCAGCGCGTCGGTGGGCGCACCCCGGAACGACGAGAGCGTCGCCAGGTACCCGATGGACTCCAGGAGGTTGGTCTTGCCCTGCCCGTTGGGGCCGAGCACCGCGGTGAGCCCGGCGTCGAAGGTGACGTCGGCCTCGTGGTAGCCGCGGAAGTCGGTGAGCCAGAGGCGCCGGAGCTGCACGGCTCAGAACCGGCGCGGCAAGGTGTGGTCCCGGGGCACCTCGTCGCTTCGGGGTTCGGGTTCTGAGCCCTCCTCGGCTCGCGCCTCGGAGCAACCACGCCGTGCTTGGTGCTGAGAGGACGAGCGAGGAGCCATCGGACAAGTCAGAGCTGGTCGGGCGGTTCGCTCGGCCGCTCCGATCGCGACGATCAGGAGACCCGGACCGGCATCAGCAGGTACAGGAACTCCTGGGCCTCGCCGGCGCGGATGACCGCGGGCTTCTGGGCGTCGACGGTGTCGAGGTGGATCTCGTCGCCCGGCGTCACCTCGACCCCGCTGAGGAGGTACTCCGGGTTGAACGCGACCGTCAGCTCGGTGCCCTCGTAGGTGGCGTCGAGCTGCTCGTGGGCCTGACCGACGTCCTGGGTGATGGCCACCAGCTCCAGCCCGTCGGCGCTCATCGCGAGGCGAACCGGCGTGTTGAGCTCCCGGGCCATCAGCTTCACGCGCTTGACCGCTTCGACCAAGGCTTCGCGGCCGACGGTGAGGCGGTTGGGGTGGCTGGCCGGGATGAGGCCCCGGTAGTTCGGGAACTCGCCCTCGATCAGGCGGGTGGTCAGGCGCACGTCGCCCACCTCGAACGCAGCCTCCCGCTCGCCGAGGCGCAGCGTGATCTCATCGGCGGACCCGAGCAGGCGCTCCAGCTCCCGGAGCGCACGGGAGGGCACCAGGACGCTCTGGCCCTCGCCCAGCACCGAGGTGCCCGGCAGGTCCCGCACCGCGAGCCGGTAGGAGTCGGTGGCCACCAGGCGCAGGCCGCCCGCCTCCGAGGCCAGCAGCACGCCGGTGAGGATCGGGCGGGCGTCGTCGGCGCTGGCCGCGGGGACCACCTGGCGCAGGGCGCCGGCGAAGTCCTTGGCCGCCAGGGTCACGGCATCGTCGGCGGGCATGGCCAGCCGCGGGAACTCGTCGGCGGGGAGCAGCCGCAGGGACGACTCGAAGCGGCCGGCGGTGATGCGGGCCTCGTCGCCCTCGACCGCCACCTCGACGCGGGGGTCACCCAGGGACCGCACCAGGTCGGAGGAGATCTTGGCCGGGAGCACGGCCACGCCGTCTCGCTCGCCCGCCACGGTGATCTCGATCTCGATGGTGAGCTCCAGGTCGCTGCCGGTGAGGCGCAGACGATCGCCGGTGAGCTCGGCCCGAACCCCCGACAGCACGGGCAGCGCGCCGCCGCGGTTGGCCACCGCACGGCCCGCCGAAGCCAGGGCCTCGACCAGGGTGTCACGCTCGCAACGGAACTTCACTTCGTAACCTCACGTTCTCCAGAGAAGGTGCTGATCAAGATCTGATGGTGGTGATGGGACCTGTGGACTGGGGATAAGCACCCATCAGCGCAGGTCAGCGGGCCTGGCGCTGCTCGAGGGGATTCCACAGCGTTCCACAGGATCGGGATGGCGCGGTGCATGCGGGGTGACGGACCGGTGACTTCTCCCCGCGCGTCCACCGCGGATCCCGGCTCCATCCACAGCTCCGCGCAGCGCGCGGGGGTGAGAAATGCCCAGGTTGCTGTGGACAACGGTGGACAAGTGCTGTGACCGGGGACACGCGAGCACCGTGCTCAACTTCCCTTGCGGATCTGGTTGAGCAGCTCCGTGACCTGGTCGTAGATCTGGCGGCGCTCACCCATGAGGGCCTTGATCTTCTCCACCGCGTGGATGACCGTGGTGTGGTCCCGGCCGCCGAACTCCCGGGCGATGGCCGGGTAGGACAGGTCGGTCGAGTCCCGGAAGACGTACATGGCGATCTGCCGGGCGGTCACCAGGGGTCGCTGGCGGCTCTTCCCCTTGATCTCCTCGATGGTGAACCCGAACATGTCCGAGGTGGCCTGGAGGATGAGCTCCGGGGTGATGGGCCGCGGCTGGCGGTCGCCGATGATGTCGTGGAGGTGCTTCTCGGCCTCGGGCAGCGTCACCGGGCGCTTGTGGAGCTTGGCCAGCGCCGACACCCGGTTGAGCGCACCCTCGAGCTCCCGGATGTTGTCGGTGATGTTGACGGCGATGAACTCCAGCACCTCGTCGGGCACCGGGAAGTCCTCGCCCTCGGCCTTCTTCCCCAGCACGGCCAGGCGGGTCTCGAGGTCGGGCGGCTGGATGTCGGTGATCAGGCCCATCTTGAACCGGCTGCGCAGGCGGTTCTCCAGGGTGGAGATGGCGTCGGGCGGGCGGTCCGACGACAGGACCAGCTGGCGCCGGCCTTCGTGGAGGGCGTTGAAGGTGTGGAAGAACTCCTCCTGGGTCTCCTTGCGGTTCTCCAGGAACTGGATGTCGTCGACCAGCAGGACGTCGACCTCTCGGTAGCGGCGCTTGAACTCCGCCGAGGTGTTGAGCCGGATGGACTCGATGAACTCGTTCAGGAACGTCTCGCTGGTGACGTAGCGGACCACGTAGTCCCGGTAGTTCTCCTCGACGTAGTGTTTGATGGCCTGGAGCAGGTGGGTCTTCCCCAGGCCGGCGTCGCCGTAGATGAACAGCGGGTTGTAGGAGCGCCCGGGCTGGCCGGCCACCGACAGGGCGGCGGCGTGGGCGAACTGGTTGGACGGGCCTCGGACGAAGTCGTCGAAGGTGCGGGCTGCTGGCGGGGCGTCGAGCGACGGAGCGCCGCGGTCGGTCTCGCCGTTGGGGGCGACCCCGTTGGCGACCTCGGCGGGCCGGGCCCCGAGGCGCTCGTCGTAGGGGTCGGCCACCGTGGTGCTGGCGCCGGCGTTGGGCCGCCCCTCCAGGAGGATCGACAGGTGCTGGCCGCTGGCGTCTCGGACGATGTCCTCCACCAGGGACAGGTAGCGGCCCTCGACCCGGTCCTTCACCATCGCGCTGGGCACCGCCAGGCGCAGGATGTCGTCTTCGACGTCGATCTCGGTGATGTCTTGGAACGTGGATCGCCACACCGCGTCGGACACCTGGGTCCGCAGCGACGCCTGGCAGCTCGTCCACAGGTGTTGTCCGTCTGCCACCTGGTCGAACCGTCCTTTTCCTGGTCGTTCCACAGCCGGGTCCACACCTGTGGAAAAACATGTCGGACCCGGAGGCGCACGCAGCGCTTCCGGGGGTGTCGTGCTGGCGCCGATGGCCGCTCCGGGAGCCCCAGGACGACGTAGGCAGGGGGCGGACCGTAGCACCGTCTGACGGGTGCCGCGCCAGGTTCTCGGGGCGTAGACCGCTGGTGCAGGTCAGCGTCGGTGCCCGGCGCGATTGCCCCGTGGGGCGGTGGGGACGTAGCGTTGTCCGGATGCCTCCGCGCGCCTCAGCGCCGGAGTCCCACGTCGAATCACGCGGCCGCAACCGAGCGGCCCGCCGAGCAGCGCGGTCGCGCCGCTCGGGAGGGGGAGAAGAGCAGTGAAGCGCACCTACCAGCCCAACGTCCGCAAGCGGGCCAAGAACCACGGCTTCCGCAAGCGGATGTCCACCAAGGCCGGCCGCGCCGTGCTGCGCAGCCGCCGCCTCAAGGGCCGGGCCAAGCTGTCGGCTTGATCGGCCCCGTCCGTGACCGCCGCACCTTCGTGGCGTTGCGGACGATGGGGATCCGCGTGCGCCGCGGACCGTTGGCCCTCACCTTCTGGGACGAAGGCGGGGAGCCGGACGGCACTCGGGTGGCGTACGCGATCACCAAGCGGGTGGGCGGTGCCGTGGAGCGCAACCGGCTCCGCCGCCGTCTCCGGGCCGTGTTCGCCGATCTGGCGAGCCACGAGGCCGGGTCGGTCCCCGCTGGTGTGCTGCTCATCTCGGCAGGACCGGAAGCATCCGGCCGAGATCCCGAGGAACTGAGGAACGACGTGAAGAGGTTGCTCGCCGCACTCGACACCCGCCGCCGCGGGGAGGCGCCGTGAGCATCCCCGCGCGCCTCATCCGGCGGATCGTGGTGTTCTACCAGCAGCTTCGCGCCGGTCGCCCCTCCCCCTGCCGTTTCCAGCCGAGCTGCTCGGCGTACGCCGTGGAGGCCCTCGAGGTCCACGGCGCCGCCCGGGGCTCCTGGCTGGCCATCCGCCGCCTCGGCCGCTGCCATCCCTGGGGCGGCCATGGCTGGGACCCGGTGCCCGAGCGCACCGATCACCCCCACGATCACCACCACGAACGGACGGTCGTCTGATGTACGTGTTCATCGCGAAACCGCTGGAGTTCTTCTACGGGCTCTACCCGAACTACGCGGTCGCCATCGCGTTGCTGACGCTCTCGATCATGATCCTGCTGCTCCCGCTGACCCTGAAGGGCACCCGGAGCATGCTGGCGATGCAGAAGCTCCAACCGGAGCTGAAGAAGATCCAGAACAAGTACAAGGACGACCGTCAGAAGCTCAACGAAGAGATGATGGCGTTCTACAAGGAGAACAACATCAACCCGGTGTCGGGCTGCCTGCCGCTGCTGCTGCAGATGCCGGTGTTCATCGTCCTCTACCGGACCCTCTTCCAGCTGCTCAACCGGGCGCCCTACGGCTACGACATGGGGGCGGCCGCGGTCCGGGCCACCACCAACGTCAACGGTGGCGGCGGCGCCGGCATCTGGGAGCGCTTCGGCTTCTTCCAGCCCCAGCACATCTCACACACCTCGCAGCTCTACATCGACCTGAGCAACACCCGGGTCATGGAGGCCTGGGGGATGAACCTGGCGGAGTCGGCCCAGAAGGCCCTGCGCGAGGGCTTCGGCCACGGTGCGCCCTACATCATCCTCGTGGCGCTGGTGACCGCCACCTCCTACTACCAGCAGAAGCAGGTGTCGGGCCGGAACCCGCAGGCGCAGGTCAACCCGCAGCAGCAGATGCTGATGCGGATCATGCCGCTGTTCTTCGCCTTCATCTCGTTCACGCTCCCTGCTGGCATCGTCGTGTACTTCCTGGTCTCGAACCTGTTCCGGGTCGGCCAGCAGGCGCTGATCACCCGCACGATGTACCGCGACGACAGCGGACCCGTGGCCACCACCGGCCGGGTTAGTGACAAATCGTCAACGAAATCTTCTGCACCTGCAGAGAAGCCCAAGGGGCTCTTCGCCCAGATCAAGGAGATGGGCCTGCCCAGCCCCGGTGCGGCGGCCGATGACTTCAAGGAGTCGTCGAGCGCCAACGGGGGCGGCAAGGGGAAGGCTGCGTCCTCCTCCGGGTCGAAGGGCTCCACCGCAACGTCGACCACGTCGACGGCTGGACCGAGCCGCGCCGCCCCCTCGGCGGCCAACCGGTCCAAGTCCAAGAAGAAGAGGAGGTGACCGTCCATGCAGTGGGTTGAGACCACGGGACGCACCATCGAGGATGCCAAGGAAGCCGCGCTCGACCAGCTCGGCATCGACGAGAGCGAAGCCGAGTTCGAGGTCGTCGAGGAGCCCAAGACCGGGCTGTTCGGCCGACCCCGCGGCGAGGCTCGGATCCGAGCCCGCGTCGTGCCCAAGGCGCCGCGGCCGAAGCAGGAGCGCCGGCCCCGGCGCCAGCGCGGCGGCAAGGACCGCGCCGGCGGGCGCAGCAACGAGTCCAACGGGTCGACGACCGTCGCCGTCGACGACACGCCCGCCGACAGGTTTGGGTTCAGGCAGGACCAGGGTGGCAACCGGCGTGGCGGCGGTCGCAAGCGATCCGGATCGAACGGGGGCGGCCGACCCGCCAAGAACCAGCAGGAAGGCAATCAGATGACCGACGAAGAGGTCCCGGTCAGCGACCAGGCCGACATCATCACGGAGTTCCTCGACGGCTTGCTCGACGCCCTCGGTGCGGAGGGGTCGGTGAACCGCACGGTCGTCGACGATGAGACCATCGAGCTCGGCGTCGAGGGCGACGACCTCGGCCTGCTCATCGGGCCCAAGGGCCAGACGCTCACCGCCGTCCACGAGCTGTCGCGCACGGTGCTGCAGCGCCGGGCCACCGGTCGCCACGTCGGTCGTGTCCGCATCGACATCGGCGGCTACCGCCAGCGGCGCCAGGAGGCGCTGGCCCGGTTCGTGCGCCAGCAGGCCGAGGCCGTGCTGAGCGAGGGTTCCGCCCGGGCGCTCGAGCCGATGAACTCGGCCGACCGCAAGGTCGTCCACGACACGGTGAACGAGATCGACGGCGTGGCCACGGTGTCCGAGGGCGCCGATCCCGATCGTCGCGTGGTCATCGTCCCCGAGGGCGCCAGCGCGTGACCCTCGAGCTGATCGAGCTCCTCACGGAGTCTCGCCAGCGCGGTTTCCTGGGCCCGGGCCCGGTCGAGGCACATCTCGACCATGCCCGGGCCTTTGCCGTTGCGGTGCCGGGGGCTCCCCGCCGAGCACTCGACCTGGGAGCCGGAGGCGGGCTTCCGGGCCTGGTCCTGGCGGTGGAGCACTGGCCGGAGACCGAGTGGGTGTTCCTCGACGCCCAGCAGAAGCGCACCGACTTCCTGCGAGAAGCGGTCCACGCCTTGGACCTGGAGGGCCGGGTCTCGGTGATCACCGAGCGGGCCGAGGTCGGCGGTCGGGCGCCCGAGCACCGTGGCACCTACGACCTGGTGGTCTCGCGCAGCTTCGGGCCGCCGGCGGTGGTGCTGGAGTGCGCCGCTCCCCTGCTCCAGGTCGGCGGCCGCCTCGTGGTGAGCGAGCCGCCCACCACGTCGGTGGACGATCGCTGGCCGGCCGAGGCGGTGGCGGCCCTGGGCTGCAGCCCGGCCGCCTCCGTGGTGGTGGGCGAGACCTTCCACCTCGCGTGCCTGGACCTGGTCGCCCCCGCCCCCGAGCGCTTCCCGCGCCGGGTGGGCATCCCCACCAAGCGCCCGCTGTTCTGATCCGTACCCCCGTGCCTCCGGTCCGCATGGCGGCGGCGGCACCGGGATCCAACCTCCGTGCCCGTCACCTTGACCGGCACCGATCGGATGCGGGCCCGGGCACGACGCCGGACTTTGGCCGACGATGAACGCGTCCCAGGGCCCGGTCCCTGGCGCAGGAACCCCCGGCTCGGATGAGCGACTCCCTCGGCCGGACGGGGTTCTGACCAGGGAGTTCCCGATCGGGCGGGGTCTCGGATCGGCGCCTGCGGGCCTTCAGACCAGGCGATTCCGAAGGTCGGTCGGGGGCTCGGCGGACCATGACGCTGGGCCCAGGCCCAGGCCCGGGGACGAGGTCGGACGGCAGGCGTGTGCTGGATCCGGCCCCTGGCCCGGTCCTCCCCCACCCGCTTCGGGCCACGACGCGTGGCGCTGGCGCAATCCCGGCGTACGGGTTGCCGGGTCCGGTGTGGCGGGGTCGCATCGGGCGGTTGTTTCACGTGGAACGGGCCGCCGAGCGAGGAACCGCAGGTCACGGCCGGGTGCTGGGGTTCTTGGTGCTTGGCCTGGCCGGTGGGCCGGGGTGGTCAGCCGGCTCGATGCCCCACCTGGACTCCTCCCGGTGGAGCCTGGATGGGAGTGCCCGGATCGGGCTCCGTCGGGCGTGCTCCCCTCGCGGGCGGCCTGTGCTCGGAAGCGCCACGGAGCGGGGACGAGCTGGCCACCTTGCTGGTGGCCTGGGGACCGGGTCGTCGACGGCCTCGAGTCGGGGAGTCGGGTGCTGGCGGGAGCTCCACGCATGGTGTGGCGTCCATGGGACGGAGATCTGGCGGACCGTGTGGGGCCGTGGGTGGGGATGCGGGGAGGAGCAGTCGCAGGGCCAGGTCGGTGCCGTGTGGGCCACGCTCGGACCGTCAACGTCATCGGGCCGATCGGGGCGTTCCCGTGGGGCTTACGGTTCGGGGGAGCGCAGGACGCCTCTGTCGCACCCGGGTGGGGGCAGTGCGCCCGTGGTCGACGGAGGAGGTCCTGCTGGCCTCGTCGCCGTCCCTGGAGGGAGCGCGAGACCTCGGTGTCCGTCCCGGCTCGGGATGCTCCGAGGCGCTGGCGAGACGGACCTCGGGCCGCTTCTTCTGAGATCGGCGGCCCCGCACCCGGGACCGGTCGCCAGGAGGGGCGGACCCAGGGTCCGCTCCAAGCTGCGGATGGGAGCGCAGGCTTGTGGCGGATACGCCTCTGGTGAGGTCCGGGTCCTCGGTCTCGGGGTGGGATCACGAGGGGCGCCTTCGTTCCTCGGGCGCCGAGCACGGTTGGGGGCGAACGATGAGGGTGCACGATCTTCCGGGATCCGTCCCTCGTTGGCAGGTCGCTCGGCGGGAACGGCCGAGCACGGGGGCCGGACCGGGCGCATCGTCCCGCGGATGGGGCCCCGCACGGGGGATGAGGGTCCCATCAGCGGCCGGTCACCACCCGGAGGCACTGGGTCCCACACCCGGACAAGCCTGGCGAGCGGCGCTGCTTCGGCATTCCGGGCCTTGTGCCCGATCACGGCTCCCGGGGCAGGCTCCAAGCTTTCGGTCCCAGGCCTGCCGCCGACGGATGCAGCCCGCCCCCTGGGTCACAGACACCGCCAGGAGCCGAGGCCCTCAGGGTCGGTCCCCGGGTAGCCGGTCCCGTCGGCGTCTTCGAGCCGGGGAAGTCCCGTTTCACGTGAAACGGGAGCAGGAACCCGGGTCATGGTGGCGGTCACGTTGGTGCGGGCATCTGGCGGCGTTTCACGTGGAACAAGTCTGGTTCGTCGGCCGTCACACGAACCGGCGAGGTGTCCGAGTTTCGAACCGTGCGGTCTCGGTATCCCCACCTGGGGATGGGCTGTGCACAACGCGGTGGACGAGGAAGGGCTGCCGCCGGGATCGTCCGGGGATCGGATCGTTGCGTGCGCGTTCCACGTGAAACTGTCGGGCGGTGCTTGACCCCTGACGCTGGGAGCGGAAGGATGGGCGGGTGACAGATCCAGCCTCGATCTCCGATGCGCAGCTCGAGTCGGATCCGGCGGGCGACGAAGCTCCGGCGGCCGCGCCGCGGAGTCGTCCGCCGCTTCCGCGGATCCTGGCCGTTGCCAACCAGAAGGGTGGGGTCGGCAAGACCACCACCACGGTCAACCTCGGTGCCGCCCTCGCGGATCTGGGCTACCGGGTCCTCGTGGTCGACCTCGACCCGCAGGGCAATGCGAGCACCGGACTCGGCATCAACATCCGGGGTCTCCAGGCCTCGATGTACGACGTGATCCTCAGCGATGTCCCCATCGAGGACTGCGTCGAGGCATCGTCGGTCAAGAACCTCTTCGTGGCCCCCGCCAGCCTGGATCTGGCCGGTGCCGAGATCGAGCTGGTGCCCGCCTTCAGTCGGGAGCTCCGCCTCAAGCACGCGCTCGAGGAGGTCCGCGACGACTACGACTACGTGCTCATCGACTGTCCGCCCTCTCTGGGCCTGCTCACCATCAACGGCATGGCGGCGGCGGGCGAGGTCCTGGTGCCGATCCAGTGCGAGTACTACGCGCTCGAGGGTCTCGGCCAGCTGATGCGGAACGTGGGGCTGGTCACCAAGAACCTCAACCCCTCCCTGGACATCACCACGATCGTGCTGGTGATGTACGACGCTCGGACCAAGCTGTCGGACCAGGTGGCGCAAGAGGTCCGAGACCACTTCGGCGCCAAGGTGTGCAAGATCATGATTCCTCGCACGGTCCGGCTCTCGGAGGCCCCGTCCTTCGGCCAACCGATCACGGCGTTCGATCCCAGCTCCCGGGGTGCCGTCGCCTACCGGGAGCTGGCAAGGGAGGTCAGCGGTGGCCCGGCGTAGCGGACTCGGGAAGGGCCTCGGCGCCCTCATCCCCAACGACCTGACCGCCCCCAGCGACGACGCGACGCTCCGCGAGCTGCAGGTCAGCCAGATCGAACCGAACCAGCACCAGCCCCGGGCTCAGTTCGACGAGGAGGCCCTGGTGTCGCTCACGGACTCCATCCGGGAGCTCGGGGTGCTGCAACCCATCCTGGTGCGACCCGCCGGCCACGACCGCTACGAGCTGATCGCGGGGGAGCGGCGCTGGCGAGCCTCGAAGCGGGCTGGCTTGCAGACCATCCCGGCCGTGGTGCGCAAGATCGATGAGACCACCTCGCTGGAGCAGGCCCTGGTGGAGAACCTCCACCGCGAGGACCTCCACCCGATGGAGGAGGCCGCCGCCTACCAGCAGCTCATCGAGGAGTTCCACCTGTCCCACGAGGACGTGGCCCGGCGCGTGGGCAAGAGCCGCTCTGCGGTCTCGAACATGCTGCGGCTGTTCCAGCTGCCGCCGAGCATCCAGAAGCTGGTGGCCGACCGGCAGCTGTCTGCTGGCCACGCCCGAGCGCTGCTCGGGACGCCGGACCGGTCGTTCCAGGAAGCGCTGGCCCGCCGGGCCGTGGCCGAGCAGCTCAGCGTCCGTGAGGTCGAGGAGGCGGTCCGCGCCCGTTCCGGTGGCAGCGAGGACGCTCCTGACGACGAAGCAGAGGGCGACAATGCCAAGCCCGCGCCCGGGGTGGCCGGCCGGCGGCTGCGGCCCCCGGGGCTCCTGGAGCTCGAGGGTCTGCTGTCGGATCGCCTGGACACGCGGGTCAAGGTGTCCATGGGCGCCAAGCGGGGCAAGGTCACCATCGACTTCGCCAGCCTCGAGGACCTCGAGCGCATCTACCGGGCGATGACGGCCGGACCCGAGGCCACCGATCACGCCTGAGTCGTCGACCTCCGCCCTCTGAGTCGGGGGCGGTGGATCAAGGGTCGAGGGTTGTCGCCGCTTCGACGGCCCCGGTGGGGTTGCGTACACCCTCACCATCGTTCACCGGTTTATCCACAGGTGTGGGAAACCATGTGGGAAACCCTCGGCCTCGCCTTGGGGTTCACCTCGTCCATCGGCGCCTTCCCAACCCTCCACCGGCCGCGACTGCATTGACAGATCGTCAGTAGGCCCGGTACCAGGGGAGCGGGCCTCGGAACCCGCATCGGCGCACCGGGCCGGCCGTCATCCTGCTCGGGACGCGCACGAGGCCGGGCCCTGCGGCCCGGCCTCGTGGATTCGCTCGAAGGGAGCGGGTCAGATCAGAGGAAGTCGCTCAGCTGCTCGAGGAGGCCGGCCTTGCCCGACGCACCCTGGAAGCGGTGCACCGGCTGACCGTCCTGGAAGACGATCAGGGTCGGGATGCTCATGATGTCGAACTGGCGAGCGATGTCGGGGTTCTCGTCGACGTTGACCTTGGCCACGCTGAGCTTCTCGGCGTTCTCCGAGGCGACCTCGTCGAGGATGGGGGCGATGCGCTTGCACGGCCCGCACCACTCGGCCCAGAAGGCCACCAGCACCGGCTTGTCGGCGGTGGCGATGGCTTCGGGGAAGCTGGACTGGGTGAGGGTGCTGATGGCGTCGGCCATGGTGATCTCCTTGCGTGATTCGTTCGAGTACAACCGGTTGCGGGCCCTGCTGATTCCCGGCGGGGATCAGCTGTGGTGGCCCTGGGCCTCGAGCCACCGCTCGGCGTCGATGGCTGCCATGCAGCCCGAGCCGGCGGCGGTGATGGCCTGGCGGTAGGTGTGGTCCTGGACGTCGCCGCAGGCGAACACGCCCTCGACGTTGGTGGCGGTGCCGGGTCCGGTGATCAGGTAGCCGTTGTCCTCCATGTCGAGGAGGCCCTTGAACAGGTCGGTGTTGGGTCGGTGGCCGATGGCCACGAACAGGCCGGTGACGTCGACATCCTCGGTCTCGCCGGTGGTGGTGCTGCGCACGGTGATGCCGGTGAGCTTGGTGTCGCCGTGGATCTCCGCCACCTCGCTGTCCCACAGCATCTTGATCTTCGGGTTCGAGAAGGCTCGCTCCTGCATGATCTTGGAGGCACGAAGCTCGTTCCGGCGATGGATCAGGGTGACCGAATCGGCGAACTTGGTGAGGAACGTGGCCTCTTCGACGGCCGAGTCACCGCCGCCGACCACCGCGATGTGGTGCTCCCGGAAGAAGAACCCGTCGCAGGTGGCGCAGGTGGAGACGCCGTGCCCGAGGAGCTCCTTCTCACGGGGGAGGTCCAGCATGAGCGACTGCGCCCCGGTGGAGACGATGACCGAATCAGCCAGGTAGGTGGGCTCTGCTGCGTCGGGATCGCCGACCCACAGCTTGAATGGCCGCTCGGAGAAGTCGACCTTGGAGACCTTCTCCTGCTTGGCCTCGGCGCCGAAGCGCAGCGCCTGGTTGCGGAAGTTCTCCATGAGCTCGGGGCCCATGACACCCTCGGGGAACCCGGGGAAGTTCTCGACCTCGGTGGTCAGCATGAGCTGGCCGCCCGGCTGGTCTGAGGTGGAGGACGGCTCGCCCTCGAGGATCAGCGGCTCCAGATTGGCGCGCGCCGTGTAGATGGCCGCGGTCAGCCCGGCGGGGCCCGATCCGATGATGACGACGTTGTGGCGAGTGGGCACGGGGACTCCGGTGCGGTTTCGGGGACGTGACCGTCCAACGCCGAGACCCATCGGAACCTTCCCGGTCGGCTCGGCGGCGACCGGGCTCCGTGAGGGCCGAGGTCAGGCTTCGGCTGCCGCCTTGGGCCGGTTGGCCTTCCGCAGGAGGAACAGCCCCACCGCGGAGAACACCACCCCGAAGATGGCGTAGATGATCCACACGTGACCGGGCACGTAGTTGGCCCAGATCCGCACGATGAGGACGAGCACCAGGAAGAAGGCGATGCTCCCGAGCACACCCCCGACGATGCCGTAGACCAGGCCGCGGGCTCCCAGGAGGATCGGCGTGGTGGTCTTGTCTCGGACCTTGCCGATGGTCTCGACGATGGTGTCCGCCGCCTGCGCCGGCCACTCCGCCGGGATCACACCGCCGGGTGCCTTCGTGCCACGAGGTGACGAGGTGGGTGCAGCCATGGGCTGGAACCCTACCCGCGGTCGGCTGGGGGCAACCCTTCCGAGGCGAGGGCGCCGGGGTCAGCGCTCGAAGATCACGACCTCGTCGCAGGCATCGGGCCCGACGGCGGCGACCAGCGTGGTGTCCTTGCCGTCGCGGGCGGAGGCGGTGGCGAACTCGTACACCAGGACCTGCTTGCCGTCGACGCTGGCGTACCCGGTCTGGATCGGTGCCGACTTGGTGCTGAGGGTGACCTGCAGCTGCTCGCCGCAGCGGTCGACGGCATCGGGCGACGGCGCGCTCGCGGAGGCGGAACCGCTGCTGCGACCGGCGTCGCTGCTGTCGCCCTGGTAGGCGACCTCGCCGCCGCTGGCGCTCCAGGCATCGGTCAGCGAGGAAGCGGTGGCGTTGCGGAAGGCGTCGGCGGAGGGGAAGGACCCGAGGTACAGCAGCGGGAGGTCGGCGGTGCTGGACGTCGTGCCGGCCACCGTGGTGGGCGCGCCATGGCCACCCGCGACGGGCGCCGACGCCTGGTCTTCGGCCGAGGATCCGCTCTCGGTGAACGAGGAGTCGGCGCCGTTGCTGCCGCCGCCGGACGCATCGGCGGACTCTGCTGCCAGGTCGTTGAGCTTGGCGCTGGCCTGGTCGTCGTCGCTGCTGCGGCCGGCCCACACCAGGCTCAGGCCGATGGCCATCAAGACGATGACCGACGCGGCGACGAGCCACGGCGTGGCTCGTCGCTGGCTGCGGGTGCGCGGCGCCACGGGGGCGACGGGAGCGTCGAGCGCGGCGGAGATCAGCGCGTCGACCTGGTCATCGGCCAGCGCGGGCGGGGTCGTGGCGACCCGAGCCGCCGCGGCGCGCAGGGCGTCGAGCCGTGCCTGCGCCTCCGGGCTGGCGTCGATGCGCGCCTGCAGCTCGGGGCTGGCCTCGCCGTCGAGGGCGAGCGACAGGTCGTCGTCGGAGATGAGGGGTCGATCGGTCATGGTGTGGAGGTGCGACGTTCGTCGGGGGCGGGTTGGTTCCCGCCGAGGAGGTCGGCCAGCTGGGATCGACCTCGGGCGATGCGCGAGCGCACCGTACCGGCGGGGATCTCCGCGTAGTCGAGCTGGCAGAGGTCCCGGAGTCCCGCCGCGGCGCGAAAATCCGGCGCAAGCTGGGCGAGGGCCGCATCGACCTCGTCCTGGTCGCCCACGGTGACCGCCGGATCGGGTGCGGCCGGGTCGATGGGATCGACGGCGGCGCCGTCGCGCTCGGGCAGGCCCACGAGCGGCCGCCGCTTCCGGCGTCGCAGCTCGTCGAGGCAGGCGTTGGTGGCGATGCGGTACGCCCAGGTGGAGAACCGGGCCCGGCCGTCGAAGCGGGGGAGCCCCCGGACGATGGCGATGAGCGCCTCCTGCGTGGCATCGAGCGCGTCGGCGTCGTTGCCGGTGATGCGGCGGCAGACGGCGTGGATCTGCGGCTGGTGGAGCCGCAGCAGGCGCTCGGTCGCCCCCCGGTCGCCCGACCCGGCCGCCTCGACCAGGCGGGTCTCGTCGTCGAGGGCGGTCACGCGGCTCACGGGGCCCGCACCGTGATCTCGGAGACGGCGACGTCGCCGGCGTCGGTGACCCGGGTGAACCAGACGAGGACCTGGCTCCCGGTGGCCTCCTGGAGGGCGAAGCGGGTGAGCCCGGCGTCGGCGCCCTGGACCGAGGTGACGGGGTCGCCCCAGCCGGCCAGGTCGGTGGGGATGGGGCCGTCGGCCACGTAGACCTGGCCGCTCCATCCGCCTTCGGGGGTCCGCACGTCCACCTGACCGATCTCCTGGGTTCCGTCGAGGGTGAGGATGAGGCCGACGCCGTCCTTGCCGGCCATGGCCTCGGGGTCACCGTAGGTCTCGCTGCGCCACGCGGTGTCCGGGTTCTGGTCCAGCGCGTTGAGCACCTGGTCCTCGTGCTCGGAACCGTTGTCGCCCTGCGGGTCGAACGAGGTGGCCGACACGACGGAGAGGCGCTCCTCCTTGGGCGCGTCCGTGGCCGGCTCGCCGCCCTGGAGCGCGAAGGCCCCGGCCATGGCGGCCAGCAGGACCACGGCGACGATGACCATCCAGCGGCGGGACCGCCGGGCCGGCGGCCCCTCGAGGGTGGCGATGGGCGACGGGTCGGCCTCGCCCGGATCCGCAGCTTCGGCGTGCGGGGCGACGGGCGGCCCGGGTGGCGGGGCCGCGACCGGCGGCGGGCTGGGGTCGGCGTGGGACGCCGCGGAGGCGGCCGCGGCCGGGGCGCGGCCCGGATCGGCGCCGGCCGCGAGCAGCGCGGCCCGCATGGCGGCAGCGGTGGGGAAGCGGTCTCCGGGGGCGCGGGACATGGCCCGCATCACCACCGCCTCGGTGGCCACCGGGATGTCGGGTCGGAGCTGGCGCGGCTCGGTGGGGTAGCGGTGGAGGCGGGCCAGCGCGGTGGCGGTGTCGGTCTCCTCGGCGAAGGGGGCCACCCCGGTGAGGGCCTCGTAGAGCACGACGCCGAGCGAGTAGATGTCGGCGCGCCCGTCGATGGCGCCGCCCTCCACCTGCTCGGGCGCCAGGTACTTGGCGGTGCCGACCATGGCGCCGGCACTGGTCAGGTCGTTGCCCTCGGCCGCCTTGGCGATGCCGAAGTCGGCCACCAGGACGCGCCCGTCCGCCGACAGGAGGATGTTGGCTGGCTTCACGTCGCGGTGGACGAGACCGCTGGCGTGGGCCACCCCGAGGGCGTCGGCCACCTGGGTCCCGATGGCCAGCACGGCGTCGAGCCGCATGGCCCCGTGCTGATCGAGGTCGGCGCGCATCGTGGTGCCGGTGACCAGCTCCATCACGATGGCCTCGAGCCCGTCCGACGAGAACGTGTCGTAGACGGACACGATCGACGGGTGGGCCAGGCGGGCGGCGGCCACCGCCTCGGCCCGGAAGCGGCGGACGAACGAGTCGTCGCGCGCCAGGTGCCCGTGCAGCAGCTTGACGGCCACGCGCCGGGCGAGCGTCTCGTCGGTGGCCTCCCACACCTCGGCCATCCCGCCGGACGCGACGGGTCGGTTCAGCCGGTACCGGCCGACCAGGAGGAGGCCGGCGGTGGGAGCCTGCGCGGGCTCGGAGGAGGGGGAGTCGGGCGCGGACACGGCCTGGTCACGCTACTTCCCGACCGGTTCGCCCTGGGGTGCGGGTCGGGGGCCGCGGCGCTCCTACTTGGGTGCCTGCCAGACCAGACCGATCATCCGCGGACCGCCGTGGGCGCCGATCACCGGGCCGATGGTCCACGTGGTCAGCTGCTCCTCGGAGAAGTGCGGCAGCAGCAGCTGGCGCAGCTCCTCGACGTCGGGCGAGCACCCGTGGCAGACGGCGACGCGCTCGACGCCCGGCGTCTCCAGGACCTTGTCGCGGAGCCACGTCATGGACTTCTTGCGGGTCCGCTGCTTCGCCGCCTCCTCGACCTCGCCGGAGGAGATGTCGATGATGGGCTTGATGGAGAGGATGGAGCCGAGCATGGCCTGGGCTCCGCCGATGCGGCCGCCCTTCTTCAGGTTCTCCAGCGTGTCGAGGGCGCCGAACACGTGGGTGCGGCCCGACAGGTCCTCGACGAGCGCGGTGATGTCGGCCACGGAGCCGCCCTGCTCGGCGATCTCGGCGGCGGCTAGGAGCTGCATCCCGAGGCCGGCGGTGATGGACCGGGAGTCCAGGACGGTGACGTCGAGGTCGTCGCCGATGGCCTTGGCCGCGGTCTGCGCGGACTGCATGGTGGCCGACAGGGCCGACGACAGGTTGATGCAGACGACCGGGTCGCCATCCGCGCCGGCCTCGCGGAAGGCGGCTTCGAACGCACCGGGCGACGGCGCGGCGGTGGCCGGCAGCACGTCGAGCTCGGCCATCTTGGCGTAGAAGGCCTCGGGGGTGAGGTCCACGCCGTCGACGTACTCGTCGTCGCCGAAGCGGATGGTCAGCGGCACCACCCGGATGTCGTGGGCAGCAGCCTGCTCCGCAGGGAGGTCGGCGGCGCTGTCGGTGACGATCTTGACGGGCATGGATGGCTCCGGGTTCGGTTCGGGGGACGGGCGATCGGTGCTTGGACCGGGAAGGTGGACGCAGGGTTACACGCCGCGCTCGGCGCGGGTGCGCCGCCAGTGGCGACCCCACCAGACGGCCAGGAACAGGGCGGCCCCGGCGGTGAGGACGATGCCGACCCCCGACACGGCGGTGGACCGGATCGTGTAGCGGCTCTCGGCCAGGATCACCTGGTCGTCGGTCTTCACCCCGATGGTGACCGTCGTGCTGCCGGGCTCGAGCGTCTCCTCGATGCGGTTCTCGGGGAACTCGACGCGGTCGTTGGCCTCGAGCTCGATGACCACCCGGACCGGGTAGTCCAGGCTCGACTCGATGGGAAGCGGGAACTTGCCGTCGTCGGACCCGAGGGTCACCTTGTCCTTGGCCGGCACGTCGATGGACGTGAACGGCACCTGGAGGGAGGCGGTGACGGATCCGGCGTCGGCGGTGCGCTGCTCGAGCTCCAGGTCCTCCGACGCGCTCACGGCGAGGGTGAGCTCGTAGGGCGCGATGGCCTCGTTGCGGCCGCCCACCATCGACTGGTAGCTCGCCAGCGAGCTCTGGGCCTGCTGGTAGGTGCCGGGGTAGGCGCCCAGGTCGGGGACGGCCGGCGTGGTCAGCACGGCCCCGGCCGGCGCGGGCGGCGCGTCGAGCACGGCGGGGACGTCGGTGGCGGCGAAGAACGGCGTGCCGACGAGGAGGGCATCGCCCACGATGCCCAGCGAGGCGGACGACGCGATCGCCGGATCGACCGTCACCACCACCGCGGGGCTGCCGGTGGGCCCGGGGCCGGTGGTGGCCAGTCGGGCGAGCAGGCGGTGGGCGGCCAGCACGGGGTCGTCGATCGGGTCCAGCCCGAGGGTGTAGCTGCCCGAGGTGGCGACGGCCCGGGTGGTGCCGCCTCCGGAGGGGAGCTCGACGGGGGAGAGGACGCCGGCTCCGCCGCCCAGCGCGTCGGCCGGGAGCACGGCGCGCGTGATGCCCCGCTGGCGCAGCTCGGCCAGTGCGTCCTCGTCGACGCGGTCGCGCAGCTGCCACGTGCCAACCGCCGGCTCCTGGAGGAGGTCGGCGAGCGTGCCGCGGCCGAAGTCCCGCTGGAGGTTCAGGTTGTCCGCCAGGCCCGCGTCGACCAGGCCGGCCGCGTCGATGTCGACGTAGGGGGCGTCGAGCAGGCTGCGATCCGCGGGCGCCAGCGCGCTGCGCAGGCGGGCCAGGTCGGTGGTGGCGTCGTCGTCCCCGGCGACGCGGGCGAGGGTGTCGGGCGTGATGGAGAAGGTGGCGGGAAGGTCCGGTCGGTCGATGAGGAGGTCGAGCAGCGGGTTCAGCGAGTCCAGCAGCTGGCGATCGGCGGTGTCGGTGGCGGCCCGGGCGTCGGGGTCGGTGGGCGGGCTGTCGTGGACGCCGACGAGCAGCGCGGCCTTGGTCTGGGTGACCTGCTGGCCGGCCCCGGGCAGCCGGATGATGGACGTCATCAGGACCCGGAGGACGTTGCCGTCCGCGTCGAGGAGCCGGATCCGCACGGGGTAGACGCCGGGCTCGTCGATCTCCCAGCCCCACGCCGGATCCGGGTTGGGCTCGCCGTCGGGGTACAGCTTGATGGTGAACCCGGTGGTGCGGGCCTCGGTGCCGGCGGGTGGCAGCTCGAACACCGGGAACGTGGCCTCGGCGCCATCGTCGGGCACGGTGCCGATGGTCTCGTCGGGGCGGGCGGCGTCGTTGATGTCGACCGCGATCTTGGTGGCGGTGGGCGCGTCGTCGACCTGGAGCAGCACGGGGAAGTCCCCGTCGGGCGCCACCGAGACCGGCTGGCTCAGGAGCGTGACCCGGGCGTCCGAGTCGGCGGGGGGCGTCTGGGCCGCCGCCGGCGCCGCGGCGAGGCCGAGCAGGGCGACGGCGATGGTGGCGGCGACGGCGAGCGCCCGCCCGATGCCCCGGGTCACGGGCGCGGGCCGCCGAGCGTGCAGCGGAGCACGGTCAACCCGTGGGGTTCCACGACGAACCCGGTGGCCAGGTACAGCCCGAGCGCACCCTCGTTGTGCTCCTGCGTGTTCACCACGCACACGTGGGCGCCGGCGCGCCGCAGCCAGCGCAGGCTGTCGACCACCATCGCCCGGCCGATGCCGGCCCGGTGGCGCTCGGGGTCGACGGCCAGCCGCTGCAGGTACCCGCGATCCGCGGCGCGGCCGGTGATGGCGTAGCCGACGATGGTGCGGTCGTCGGTGGCGACCCGGAACCGGCTGGCCGGGGTGGCCCGCACCGCGTCGTCGAGGCCGGAGCGGTCGAGCGCCCAGAACTCGTCGAACGCCGCGGCGTCGATGGCCAGCACCTCGGTCTGGTCGCGCCGCCACGCCCGTCGCAGCCGCACCGGCAGGTCCGACTCGGGCAGGTCCCGGAGGTCGTGGCGGAGCAGGTGCAGCCGCTCGTGCTCCACGAAGCCGGCCGCCGCGAACGGGGCGACCTCGCCGTGGTGCAGGGCGCCGGTGAGGACCCGCTGCACCCCGCGCTCGGTCAGGGCGTCGAGCTCGCGGGTGATGTCGGCGGGGCCCGGCGCGGGCCGGTCCGGCAGCGGGCTCATCACCACGGTGTGGTCGGTCCCGCGCCACGCGCTCACCTGGAGGCGGGCGCGCACCCCCCACCAGCGGTCATCGGCGGCCATGACGCCTGACCCGGGGCGGAGGGGTGTCGACCACGCCTCGGGACCTTAGGTGCTTGAGGAGGGCGCTCCCGGCTCGCTGACCGGGGTGGGAGGCGCAGGCGGCCCGTAGCCTGTGGCCCATGCCGGTCCTGTACGCGACCCATCCCCGGTACCTGGAGCACGTCGCCGGGCGCGGGCACCCCGAGTCGCCGGCCCGGCTCCGGGCCGTGCAGCTCGGCGTGCAGCAGGCCGGGCTGGCCGAGGCGCTGGTGGCGGTGGAGCCGACGGTGGCCTCCGACGCCGAGCTCGAGCGCATCCACCCTGAGGCGTACCGGCGCGCGCTGCGGTCGTTCTGCGCCGCCGGGGGCGGGCAGCTCGACGGCGACACCGCGGTGGTGGCCGAGTCGTGGGACGCCGCGCTGCTGGCCGCCGGCGCCGGGCTGGAGGTCATCCGCCGGCTCCAGGCCGGCGAGGGCGAGGCCGGGTTCTGCGCCGTCCGGCCCCCGGGCCACCACGCGCTGGCCAGCCAGGCCATGGGGTTCTGCCTCTTCAACAACGTGGCCGTGGCCGCCGCCGCCCTGCGGGACCAGGGCGAGCGGGTCGCCATCGTCGACTACGACGCCCACCACGGCAACGGCACCCAGGATCTGTTCTGGGACGACCCCGACGTCTTCTACGTGTCCACCCACGAGTGGCCGCAGTACCCGGGCACGGGCGGCATCCGCGAGGTCGGGGTGGGGGCCGGGCTCGGCACCACGCTCAACCTGCCGTTCCCGAGCTTCACCACCGGCGACGTGTTCCGGCGGGCCTTTGACGAGGTGGTGATCCCGACGCTGGCCGCGTGGCAGCCCACCTGGCTGCTGATCTCCGCCGGGTTCGACGCGCACCGCGCCGACCCCATCACCGACCTCGGGCTCACCTCCGGCGACTACGCGGACCTTACCGTCGCCCTCCTCGACCTGGTTCCGTCCGGGCGCCGGCTCCTGTTCCTGGAGGGCGGGTACGACCTCGACGCCCTCTCCCGGTGCACGGGTGCGGTGCTGTCCGCGCTGGTCGACGACGGCGGGTACCGCCCCGAGGCCGCCACCAGCGGGGGACCGGGAGCCGAAGTGTGCGGCGCAGCCCTCAAGATCCGGGGGGAGCTGGCCGACGGATACCTGCAGTCTCCATGAGGAGGCGCGTGTCCTGACCGGAGGCATCCCGTGACGCAGGTCGTCGAACTGCTGCAGTACCTGCTCGAGGAGCGGGGCTCGGACCTGCTCGTGAAGGTGGGATCGCCCCCGGCCCTGCGCCGCAACGGCAAGCTCGAGCGCACCCCGCTCGACCCGCTGGGCCCCGAGGAGATCGAGGCGCTCGCCAGCGAGCTGCTCACCCCCATCAAGGCCGCCGAGTTCCAGGAGACCGGCGAGACCGACCTGGCCCACAGCGTCCCCGGCCTCGGCCGCTTCCGCGTCAACGTGTACCGCCAGCGCGGCTCGGTGAGCCTGGCCATCCGCCGGGTGGTGCCCGGTGCGCCCGCCATCGCCGATCTCGGGGTCCCGCCGGTGGTGGCCGATCTGGCCGGCAGCCGCGACGGCCTGGTGATCATCTCCGGTCCGGCCGCCTCGGGGAAGACCACCACGGCCGCGGCGATGATCGACCACATCAACGCTTCGCAGTCGCGCCACATCGTGACCATCGAGGACCCGATCGAGGTCCTGCACGCAGACCGCCAGGCCATCATCAGCCAGCGCGAGGTCGGGGCCGACACCGCGGATGTGGTGGACGCCCTGCGCCGGGTGGCCCGTCAGGACGCCGACGTCATCTTCATCAGCGACCTGGTCGACCCGCTCGCCGTGAACGAGGCGCTGTCGGTGGCCGCCGCCGGCCGCCTGGTGATCGCCGTCATGAACACGCTGTCGGTCATCGACACCCTGAGCTGGATCATCGACCGTCAGGAGAAGCACGCGCAGGAGCACGTGCGCCAGCTGCTGGCCCGGGTCCTGCGGGGCATCATCTGCCAGCGGCTGGTCGATCGGTCCGACGGCCGCGGCCGCGTGGCGGTCGTCGAGTCCGTCACCGCCACCGCCAAGGTGCGCGACGCCATCGCCAGCGGCGCCGATCCGGCGCTGCTGGAGAAGCTGATGACCGAGGGCGACTACCACGGCATGGCCACGTTCGACCAGGCCCTCTTCCAGCTGTTCAGCGAGGACCTGATCAGCCTCGACGAGGCCCTCGACCGGGCGGCCCACCCCGAGGACTTCCGCATCGCCGTCCAGCAGGCCGGCCTCGCCACCCTCCGCTGACCGCTGTCGCTGATCGCTGACCCGGAGCCGCCCTCAGCGGGGCCCGCGTCGGGTCGCCGGTGCACCGATGCGGTGCACGCGTGACCCGATGCCGATCCGGTGCGCCGGCGCCGGTCAGACGAGGCCGGGCGCAGCGACGACCAGCTGGTCCAGGAGCTCGACGTGGGTGGTGCCCCCGGCGGCGGCCGTGACCCAGGCGTCGGTCTCGGGTGCGGTGGGCATCCGGCCGATCAGGTCGAGGTAGGCGACGGCGACGTCGGTGGTGTCGGCCTGCTGGCGGCGGTACTCGTTGGACTCCGAGAACCCGAGCATGACCTGGGCCCGGGTCTGGCGGCCGGTCTCGAGCCGCCGGGTCCAGAAGTCGATGCCCGCCTGGTCTCCGTCGCGGTCGAGCACGTCGCCGTAGATGTGGGTGACGAACTGCCGGTCGGTGAGCTCCCCGTACTTCCGCTGGAACTCGCTCGACGCGGTGAACTGCGCGGCGAGGTCGGCCACCTTCCAGGTGCGCGCCGGCGCGACGGCCCGCTTGCGGTTGATCCAGAAGCGCACCCCGGACGCGTCGGGGGCCCGACCGAGGAAGGCGCGGTAGAGGCGCACGATCGGGTCCACGTTCGCGGTGTTGTCGGGGGAGCGGCGGAGCGCGTCGTCGAGCTCGCCTGGCGTGGCCGACCCGCCTTCGAGCGCGGCGGTCCACGTGGTCTGCTCGGTCGCGGTCGGCGGCCGACCGAGGATGGCGCGGTGGTGCAGGACCACCAGGTCCGTCCACGACCCGAACCCGGGGTGCTCCGCCGGCTCGCTCGCCGGCAGCCACGGGCCGATCGACCGGAGGACCATGTGCCAGTCTCCCTGGCCCTCGCGGATCAGGTAGATGCCGCGCAGCGTCGTGCCGTCCCAGGTCACATCCCGGGTGGTGTCGTTGACGCCGAGCGGACCCTCGCCCGGGTCGGCGGTCGACTCGAGCACGGCGCGGTCGTAGGCATCGTCTCCGAGGCGCAGCAGTCGATCGCCCACCAGGAGCCGGGCCCGGGCGCCGGAGTCCAGCAGCAGGCCGCGGCCGGAGACCCAGGCGAGGCGGGCCGGGGAGAAGACACCGGTCGCGGTGGCCGCCACATCGGCCTCCGGGCTGGTGGTCTCGGTCCCGTTGCCGGCCACCGTGCTGATCGTGCCGCCCACGGTGAAGCGGCGGATGCGGTTCTGCTCGGTGTCGGCCACGTAGACCGCGCCGTCGTCGTCGACGGCGATGCCCTGCGGGACATCGAGGTGGGCCTCGACAGCCGGACCCCCGTCACCGTCGAAGCCCCCGTGCGCGTTGCACGAGGTCGTGGTGGCGTCGCCGGCGACGACCGACAGGGTCCCGCCCACGGTGAAGCGCTCGACCACGCTGCAGAGGTAGTCGACGAGGAACACCGAGCCGTCGACGGGGCTGATCGCGAGATCGAGGGGCGACACCAGCAGCGCCTCGGTCGCCGGCACCGCGGTGACGGGCGGGTGCCAGCCCTGCGCGGGATCGCCGCCGCCGGCGACCGTGGTGACCGACCCGTCGTGCAGGCGGCGGACGAGGTACCCGGTGCCGGTCGGCCCCCGGTCGATCCAGAACAGGTCGCCGTTCGGCGCGACGGTCAGGGCCTGAGGCTGGACGGTGCCGAGCGCGAGCGGCGTCGTGGTGCCGTCGGGATGGAGCTCGGCGATGGCGTCGTGCGTGGCGACGAAGGTGGTCCCGTCGGGCGCGGTCGTCACGCTCTGGTAGGGGCCGGCGTCGGGGATCTCGGGGATGGTCGTGATCGGCGGGGTGGGGATGGCGGTGACGGCGGAGCTCGCCGGGCTGGTGCCGACCGCGTTGAGGGCGACGACCGTGGCGGTCACCTGGGTGCCGTCGGCCAGGCCGGTGACGGTCGCGCCGGTGGCCGGTGCGGCCACGGTGACGGTGCGGTTCCCCGGCGTCACGCGGACCCGGTAGGCCGTGAGGGACGACCCTCCGGTGCTGGCGGGCGCGGTCCACGTCACCACCACCTGGCCGTGGCCGGGGGCGATCGCCGGGCTGCGCGGTGCGGATGGTGCGGTCGGGGTGGAGGCCGTGGGGGCGAGGGCGCGGGTGCCGGTGGCGGGTGATGCCGGCGTGGCCGAGGCGGCGGCAGCGGGAAGGAGGAGCGCCACCGTCAGTCCCGCCGCGCCCACGAATCGAAGGCTCATGCGGTTCACATCGGCAGGAGACCGGACCACCTGAAGCACGGCCGTCGGGGGTCCGGGGGGACCAATGGACTCACGGGTTCCCCAGGGCGTCCCCTAGCTTCGTCGGCGTGATCCCCTCCCGACTGCAGCCGGTGCTCGACGAGGTCCGGCCCGTGGCCGAGGCCCTGGTCGGCGCGGGCCACCGCGCGTATCTGGTGGGCGGGATCGTGCGGGACCAGCTGCTCGGCAAGGACCTGGATCCCGCCACCGACATCGACCTCACCACCGACGCCACGCCCGACCAGATCAAGGCCGCGGTGGGCCCGGTGGTGGACGCCCTGTGGAACCAGGGGGAGCGGTTCGGCACCATCGGGGTGAAGGTGGGCGACCGGCCCTTCGAGATCACCACCCACCGGGCCGAGTCCTACGCGCCGGACTCCCGCAAGCCCGAGGTGGCGTTCGGCACCGACATCGTCGACGACCTGGCGCGCCGCGACTTCACCGTGAACGCCATGGCGCTGGAGCTGCCCGACCCGCAGCTGATCGACCCGTTCGACGGGGCGGTCGACCTGGCTGCCGGGCGCCTGCGCACGCCGCTGGCACCTGAGGTGTCGTTCACCGACGATCCGCTGCGCATGCTGCGAGCCGCCCGCTTCCTCGCCGGCTACGGCCTGGAGCCGGTGCCGGAGCTGGTGGCGGCGGTGCGGGCCAACGCCCATCGCCTGGAGATCGTGTCGGCGGAGCGCATCCGCGACGAGCTCGACAAGCTGCTGGTGGTGCCGGACCCGTCGGCCGGCCTGTGGTTCATCGTCGACACCGGCCTCGCCGACCAGTTCCTCCCGGAGCTCACCACGATGCGCCTGGAGCAGGATCCCATCCACCACCACAAGGACGTGCTGGCCCACACCATCGCGGTGGTGGCCAAGACCGAGCCGGAGCGGCTGGTGCGCCTCGCCGCGCTCCTGCACGACGTCGGCAAGCCCCGGACCCGGGCGTTCACCGATGGGGGCGTGACGTTCCACCACCACGAGGTGGTCGGCGCCCGCATGGCTCGCGACCGGATGAAGGCGCTCAAGTACTCGGCCGACGACGTCGAGGCCGTGCGCAAGCTCGTGTACCTGCACCTGCGGTTCCACGGCTACGGAGACGGCTGGACGGACTCCGCGGTCCGCCGCTTCGTGCGCGACGCCGGCGACCAGTACGACCGCCTGGTCGACCTCACGGCCAGCGACTGCACCACCCGCAACAAGCGCAAGGCGGCCCAGCTGGCGCAGCGCATGGCGGACTTCAAGGAGCGGGTGGTGGCCCTGCGGGAGCAGGAGGAGCTCGACGCCATCCGACCCGATCTCGACGGCAAGCAGGTGATGGACCACCTGGGCATCCCGCCCGGTCGGGAGATCGGGCAGGCGCTGGAGCACCTGCTGGAGATCCGGCTGGAGGAGGGCCCGCTCTCCGAGGACGAGGCCTACGCCCGGCTCGACGCGTGGTGGGCGCAGCGGTCCTCGTAGGACGCGGCGATCCGGTGCCCGGATCGCGCCGATGAAATTCCCCTCGCCCCGCCGTCTGCCCCCTGACACCATGGACGGGTTGGCCGGGGTGGCGGTGGCGCGCCTGATCGGCCGATCCCCGGGTGTTGCATTCCGATACGGTTCCGATATATCGTGATCGCATCGTTATTGACTCGCCCGTCCCGGCACCCGACCCTTGCTCAGCCTCCCCGGAGCCCCGATGACCTCCTCCCATCCGATCGAAGCCACCGGCCTGGTGAAGCGCTACGGCGAGAAGACCGCCCTGGCCGGCATCGACCTCGCGGTCCCCGCCGGCAGCGTCACCGCGGTGCTCGGCCCCAACGGCGCCGGCAAGACCACCGCGGTCCGCATCCTCACCACGCTCTCCCAGGCCACCGAGGGCACCGCCCGCGTGGCCGGGTTCGACGTGGCCACCCATCCCACCGAGGTGCGCCGACGCATCGGCCTCGCCGCCCAGGACGCCACGGTCGACCCGCTCCTCACCGGGTTCGAGAACCTGGTGATGATCAGCGAGCTGCACCAGCTGTCCCGCAGCGCCGCCAAGGCCCGTGCCAGCGAGCTGCTCGAGGAGTTCTCCCTGGCCGACGCGGCCAACCGCGTCACCAGCGGCTACTCCGGCGGCATGCGCCGGCGCCTGGACCTGGCCGCCACCCTCGTGGCCGACCCACAGGTGCTGTTCCTCGACGAGCCCACCACCGGCCTGGACCCCCGGGCCCGCAACGAGCTGTGGGAGGTGCTCGACGTGCTGGTGGAGCGGGGCACCACGCTGCTGCTCACCACCCAGTACCTGGAGGAGGCCGACCGCCTCGCCGACGACATCGTCGTCGTCGACCACGGCCGCATCATCGCCCAGGGCGACGCCCGCAGCCTGAAGCGCCAGGTCGGCGGCGACAACATCGGCCTCATCGTGTCCGACGCCGATCGGCTGGCCGAGGGCGCCGAGGTGCTCTCCAAGGTCACCGGGGCCGACGCCGTGATCGATCCGCCGTCGCGCTCCGCCGTGGCTCCCACCACCGACGGCGTGGCCGGCCTGGCCGACGTCGCCCGGGCGCTGGCCGACGCCGGCATCGAGGTCGAGGACCTCGGCCTGCGCCAGCCCACCCTCGACGAGGTGTTCCTCACCCTCACCGGACAACCCATCACCGACGACGAGGCCGAGGAGGCCGCGCCCGCCGACACCGGCATCACCGAGCTCGTCACCCCCGGCGGCTCCGAGCCCCACGCCAGCCGCGGCGTCTTCCACGACGTCTGGGTCATCGCCCGTCGCGGCCTGGTGCACATGAAGCGCCAGCCCGAGGCGCTGAGCGACGCCACCATCCAGCCGATCATGTTCGTGCTGCTGTTCGCGTTCGTCTTCGGCGGCGCCATCACGGTGCCCGGCGGCGGCTCCTACAAGGAGTTCCTGATGGGCGGCATCTTCGCCCAGACCATCGTGTTCAGCGCCTTCGGCGTGGCCATGAGCATCGCCAACGACCGCAAGAACCAGGCGGTCGACCGGTTCCGCTCCCTGCCCATCGCCAACGGCGCGGTGCTCGGCGGCCACGCCGTCGCCAACCTGCTCAAGGCGCTGCTGCCCATCGTGCTGATGTCGCTCACCGGGCTGGTGGTCGGCTGGCGCATCCACTCGAGCGCGGTCGACGCGCTGCACGGCTACTTCCTGATGATCGCCTTCTCGTTCGCCATGATCTGGATCGGCGTCATGCTGGGCAGCCTGGTGGCCACCCCCGAGGGCGTCACCGGCATCGCCTTCGCCGTGCTGTTCCCCATCACGTTCATCGCCTCGACGTTCGTGCCCGTGGTGACCATGCCGGAGCCGCTGCGCACCATCGCCCAGTGGAACCCCACCACGTCGCTCAGCGATGCGCTGCGGGAGCTGTTCGGGAACCCCAACACGCCGGCGCTGCCGTCGGACCCGTTCCCCATCCAGCACCCCGTCCTCTACACGTGGATCTGGATCATCGGCATCGTCGTGGTGGTGGCCCCCCTGGCCGTGCGCGTCTACCGCCGGTCCATCGCCGACTGATCCTCCGCCGTTGCACCACTCGCCTCCGGCCACCGGTCGTGAAAGATCGGGGCCGGTGGCGGACATGCAGCGGTGGTGGACCGGGTGAGCGATCGGATGGCGGCAGACCGAGCCGGAGGTGGACCGCCTCCGGCCGGGTGCGAGCTCGACGCCGGGTCCGAGGACGACGCGGCCTTCCGCCGGCTGGTCGAGCACCACCTGGACCCGGTGTGGTGGTTCGCCCGCCGGCGCTGCACGTCGGACGCCGACGCCGACGACGTGGCGGCCGATGCGTTCGCGGTGGCCTGGCGGCGCCGCGCCGATCTGCCCGTCGACGACGAGGTCCGCCTCTGGCTGTT